>NZ_WWIA01000108.1 GCF_009870065.1 Streptomyces sp. SID5785
GACCCCTCCGAATTCGTCGGCCGCCTCATCCCCGAACTCATCGGCACAAAAGGCGCCGGACTCGCCCGCAGCGGAATGCGAATGGCGGTCAAGGAAGGGATGGAGTCGACGGCGTCGTCCCTCGCCAAGAACGGCGGAAAGTTCGCCGACGAGGCGGCAGGGGCCCCCAAGGACTTCAGTGATCTCGCGAAGAGCACGAGCCATGTGAAGGAAAAGGCGATTCACCACGACTCGGTGGATCCGCACAAGGCGCAGGAGTTCCTCGACTCCGAGTATCCGTGGCTCAAGGACGTGAACAACACCGGGCATCCCGGGTACACGCAGAACTGCAGCCACAACACGGTCGCTGTCGACAAGCGGCTGGACGGCGTCGACGTGAGCGCCGCACCCAAGCAGGCCGGCGACCACATCCCGCCGGAGCAGCTCGGCCTGACCAACCGGGCGAAGGGCCAGTACGACATGGTCGATAGCTATGATGACGTGATCCGTGATCTCCAGGGCCGGGGCGAGGGCGCCCGCAGCGCCGTCTACATCAGCAGGCCCGACGGCACGGCGCACGTGTTCAACGCGGTGAACACCCCGAACGGCGTGGTCTTCCTCGACGGGCAGAGCGGAACGCTCGGCAGGCTGGAACAGAACGTCTCCGGGATCGGACACATCCCGTACCGAAACGGAAATCCATAAATGGTGACCAAGGACGAGGCCGTGACGGCCGCAGAGAAATTCCTGAAGAACATCGCGCACCCGGACCGGGCGAGTTCCGTGGTGATGCTTCCGGACACGGCGGCGGATTTCCCGTACGCGTGGACCGTGCAGTTCGACTTCCAGGAACACCTGGACACGGGAGACCTGGCGCAGGCCCCCTTCAACCGGCTGGTCGTCGTGCCGCACGACGGGTCGCCGGTGCATTTCGCCCCGACCTTCCCGCCCCCGGCCGAGTACCTGGAACTGCAGGCCAGCGGCAACTGGCCCCCGAAGTAAGGCCCCCGCCCCGATGCCCACGCCCGTCGAACGCGCCACCGCCTGGCTCGACCACACCTACCGCGGCCTGGTGGAGACCGCGTCCGCGTCGCCCGTGCACGAGACGTCCACCGCCTGGCTGGTGCCCTGCCGCAGCAGGCCGCAGCCCGGGTACCCGGACACGCCGATGCTCGCGGCCGGTGTGGTCGTGCCCAAGGACGGCAGCAGCCCGTTCCATCCCTCGCCGAGTGCGCCGTTCGACGATCTCGGGCCCGCGGCCGCGGAGGAGACGGCCGCCCGTGCGCGGGACCTGCCCCGGCGGATCAACGCCCGGGGCTGCCTCGTCACGCTGCACGCGATGATCGACGGAGCGCCGTCGAGCCCGCTGCCCTGGCAGTCCTCGGACGAGGCGCCGGGCTGGTGGGACCGGCTGCTGCGCCGCTACTTCCGCGATTTCGAGCCCGTGCCGGTCGCGAGCTGGGACGATGTCGTCCGGGCCCTGTCCGAGACGGGCCCCGACACCCGCGGCGTCGTCTGGGTCCGCCGGGAGGCCGGCGGGCACGAGATCAGCGGCAACCTCGTCTACGGGCACAACAACAAGGGCCGCGTCGTCTTCCTCGACGGGCTGACGTCGTCCCTGGCCCGGCTCGACACGGACGGGGTGCGCGAGCTGCGCCTCGTCCGGTCGGTGCCGCAGACGCACCGCGCCCCCTGGGAGGGGTCGGCGCCGGACTTCGAGGCCGCGTGCGGCAAGGCGCGGGCGTGGCTGGACAGCGTGTACGGCGGCGAGGTGGAGCTCGTCGAGCCGGGGCCCGGCGACGAGACCGCGCGGGGCTGGGTGTTCTCCTGCGACACCCGGCGTCATCTGCGCGGCGGCCGCTGGCAGGACACCCTGCTGGACGCGACGGTCGTCGTGCCGAAGGAGGCGGCGGCCCCGTTCCACCTGCCGAACTCGGCGCCGTGGGCGTGGCTGGCGCACTGGGACCGGGGCGGTCGGCCCGGGACGGGCTCGTTCCCCGCGCCGCCCGCACCGGGGCGTGCGTACTGGTTCGAGCCGACGCTGGCCGAGCTCGGCCCGGTCCTGTCCGCGACGGACCACCAGGTGTGGCGGTCGGCCGTGGACGAGGTGTCGGCGTTCCCCGCCGGGTCGCGTGCCGCGATCTGGGTGCGCCGCACGGACGGCCGGGGGCGCGAGGCGGTGGGCTGGCTGGTCACCGCGCTGACGACGGAGGGCGGCGTGCTCCTCTTCGACGGTTCCTCCGACGATCCGGTCGCCATGGACGAGACGGGCGTACGGGCGCTGCACGTCGTCCGGTACCGCTGACTGTCGAAGAGCGCGCCGCACGCACCGACGGACCCGGCGTCCGCCGCGTCAGTCCCGGTCGACGTGCTCGTGCAGCACGCGCCCGTTCCCCGCGTCCACGTCGAACGTGGTCTTCGCCCAGGTGCCCCGGCTCACGATGTCCACCGCCCAGACCGTGGGCCCGCCGTCGGCGTCGTCGAGGCTCACGCCGGTGACGGTGCCCTTCTGGTGCCCGGCGGCCGCGGCGGCGGCCTTCACCGGGGTGACCTTCGCCTGCGCGAGCCGGTCCGCCGTCTTCTTCCGGTCGTCGGCGTCCTGGCCGTCGTCCTTCTCGGCGCGGGTCACCTTGCCGGAGACGGCGTCGACCCGGATGTCGTGGCTGGTGCCGTCCTCGGTGGCGACCTCGGCCTCCCACACGGGGGTGACCTTGCCGCCGCCTCCGTCACCGTCGTCGCCGTCTCCGCCGCCGTCGTCTCCGTCGCCGAGTTCGATCTCGACGAGTGTGCTGCCGGACACCTTCTTCTCGGCGGTGCGGGCGGCCTTCTCCCAGCCGACCTCGGTCGCGGAGACGAGGTCCTTGCGCTCGCGCTGGTCCTCGCTGAGCTCCCGGCTCCGGCTCGGCGAGGGGTCGTCGGCGGCCCGCGCGGCCCGCTCCGTGCGCTCCGCCCCGTCCGGGGTGGAGGACGCCGCGCCGCTGCCGCCCGAGCAGGCGCCCAGCAGGGCGAGCGAGGCGGCGGCCGCGCACACGGCGCCGGCGGCACGCGCCCGGGCGGCTCGGTTCCCGCGCGTCACGGATGCAGGGTGCTTGCGCATGCTCTGGCCTTTCACGCTGGGGCCCCGGCGTTCGCCTCCGGGGCCTGGTTCGGCGGACTCCACGCCCCAAATCGTCGCAGGACCACCTGAACCCGGCATCTCGACCCGACCCCGTACACGCCACGCGCGACCGGCCACCCCTCCGGGTGAACGGAACATGTACGCGCATGGAACCTCGCCCCCCTGACGAGCCTCTACCCAGGTGAACCGCCTGGCCGTGGACCGGCCGGTCAGGCACCCCCACAGCACCTGTACAGAGGCGCGCGCCCCCACCGAACGCTGCCTCCCTGCGGACGGAGCAGCGCGCCACCATGCGGAAGAGACCTGCGATACGGCAGCCCGAAATACGGCGTACCTCCGGTATGTCACGCCGGGGTCTGCTGCTCGGCGGGGGCGCGCTCGCCACCGCGGGCGCCCTCACCGCGTGTTCGCAGGGCGCCGCCGCGCCTCCCGCGCGCACCTCCGTGCCGTCGCCCGCCTCCGGCCGTCCGGCCGCCCAGGCCGAGCGCGCGCTGCTGCTCCAGGTCCTCGCCCACCCCGACGACGACCTGTACTTCATGAACCCGGACACCCAGCAGGCCCTCACCGCCGGGACCCCGCTCGTCTGCGTGTACGTCACCGCGGGCGAAGCCGACGGGCGGAACAAGACGGCGGCCGACCGCGACCCCGCCCCCGACAAGGCCGCCTACTCCGCCGCCCGCCACCAGGGCCTGCGCCAGTCCTACGCGACCCAGCTCGGCCTGCCCGTCTACACGCCGTGGGACAACAGCGTCCTGCGCCTGCCGAGCGGCTTCCGCGCCGAGGTCGACACCCTCGAGCACAGCGGACGCCGCGTCGAACTGGTCCACCTCAACCTGGCCATGCACACCTCCGCCGGCCACATGGGCGCCCCGTCCCTGTGGCGCGACCGCGGCCTCCTCCTGCGCACCCTCGTCCCCGAAGGATCACCGCTGCGCGCCGTCCAGACGTACGACTACGACTCCGTGGTCACCGTCCTCGTCGAGCTGTTCCAGCGCTACCGGCCCACGGTCGTCCACACGCTCGACCCCGATCCGGACATCCAGCTCAGCGACCGGATCACCCGCATCCGTGACAGCGAGCAGCCCGGCTACTCCGACCACGCCGACCACACCGCGGTCGCGTCCTTCAGCTGGGCCGCGCTGATCCGCTGGGCGCAGACGGCGAAGGGCGGCCCGCCCCCGTTCGTCGCCACCGCGTTCCGCGGCTACTACAACAACCACTGGCCCAAGAACCTCCCGCCGCAGATCCTCGGCCAGAAGGCCGCCCACCTCGTCCCCTACGGCGCCGGCCCCACCTGGGCCTGCGGCAACCCGGCCGGCTGCGGCGACTACAACGTGGGCGGCGACCGCCCCCTGACCAACCGCAAGGGCTGGGTCCGCGCCACCCACCACCGCTATCCCGGCCCGCGCCTCGCCTTGGTCCCGGCCCCCGGCGGCAAGGTCACCGCGTACGGCGTCCTCGGTCTGCGCGCCGTCCGCTACGACGAGCGGGACGGCGGCGGCTTCGGCGACCCCGTCGACCTCGGCGGCGGCCCGCTCGCCCCCGTGCTCGGCAGCGCCACGCTGCCCGACGGCCGCCCCCTGGTGTTCGGCCTGCGGCTCGCCTCGGTGGCGGGCCGGGGCGCGGCCGACGTCCGCGAGATCGTGGTCCTGGAGCCGGGCCGACGCGGCCGCACCGGCGCCTGGACCGGCCTCGGCAACCCGGAGCCCGACCCCGACCGGGGCCGCCGCATCGGCGTCCCCGTCGCCGTGACCGACCGCGACGGCCGCGTCCACCTCTTCGTCCGCAACGCCGACCAGGGCCTCAGCACCCGCGTCCGCGACGCCTCCGGCGCCTGGTCCCCCTGGCGGGGCCTCGGCGGCGGCCCGGTCCAGGACGGCCTCACCGCGGTCCTCGGCGACGACGGCCGCGTCCACGTCTACGCCCCCGGCCACGACACGGTCCACCACTGGACCCCGGACGGCCCCGCCCCGCTCACCGGCCTGCCCACGCCCGCGGACGCGATAGCCGTGGCGGGCGGCCGCCTCTACTACCGCCCGCCGGCCTCCGACCGCCTGCTCTCCCCCGGCGCCGCCCCCGTGGACTTCCCCGGCTACGGCCCCGTCACCGCCGCCGGCGGCTACCTCCTCGGCCGCGCCACGGACGGCCGCGTCCAGCTCCTGCACCGGGGCCGCCTCACCCGCCCCACGAACCTCCCGGCCACCCTCGACGGGCCCGCCCTGACCACCGGCCCCCACGGCCCCACGATCGCCGGCCTCTCCCCGGACGCCCACCCCTGGCTCTGGCGCCCGACCCAGGCCCGGGCGTGACCGTCGTCGCCTGACATCCCCCACCGGCCCCCCGGAAGCAGACACGCGGACGCAGACATGCAGAAGGGCCCGTACGACCGAAGTCGTACGGGCCCTTCCGGAGCTCGCTGGAGCTACCAGGCATCAAGCCCCGAAGGGACTCGACAAGTAAGCGGACTTACTTGTTGATCTTGGTGACCTGGCCGGCGCCGACGGTCCGGCCACCCTCACGGATGGCGAACTTGAGGCCCTCCTCCATGGCGACGGGCTGGATGAGCTCCACCTTCATCTCGGTGTTGTCACCCGGCATGACCATCTCGGTGCCCTCGGGGAGGGTCACGACGCCGGTCACGTCCGTCGTACGGAAGTAGAACTGCGGGCGGTAGTTGTTGAAGAACGGGGTGTGACGGCCACCCTCGTCCTTCGACAGGATGTACGCCTGCGCCTCGAACTCGGTGTGCGGCGTGACCGAACCCGGCTTGATGATGACCTGGCCGCGCTCGACGTCCTCGCGCTTGATGCCGCGGAGCAGCAGACCGACGTTCTCACCGGCCTGGCCCTCGTCGAGCAGCTTGCGGAACATCTCGATGCCGGTGACCGTGGTGGTGGTCTTCTCCTGCTTGATGCCGATGATGTCAACGGTCTCGTTGACCTTCAGGACACCACGCTCGATGCGGCCGGTGACGACGGTGCCACGACCGGTGATCGTGAAGACGTCCTCGATCGGCATCAGGAACGGCTTGTCGACGTCACGCTCGGGCTCCGGGATGGCCTCGTCGACGGCCTTCATGAGCTCGAGAACCGACTTGCCCCACTCGGCGTCGCCCTCGAGCGCCTTCAGCGCCGAGACCTTGACGACCGGGACGTCGTCGCCCGGGAACTCGTACTCGGAGAGGAGCTCACGGACCTCGAGCTCGACGAGCTCCAGGATCTCCTCGTCGTCCACCATGTCGGCCTTGTTCAGGGCGACGACGATGTACGGAACGCCGACCTGGCGGGCCAGGAGCACGTGCTCCTTGGTCTGCGGCATCGGGCCGTCGGTGGCGGCGACCACGAGGATGGCGCCGTCCATCTGCGCGGCACCCGTGATCATGTTCTTGATGTAGTCCGCGTGACCGGGGCAGTCGACGTGGGCGTAGTGACGCGCCTCGGTCTGGTACTCGACGTGCGCGATCGAGATCGTGATACCGCGCTGGCGCTCCTCGGGAGCCTTGTCGATCTGGTCGAAGGCCGAGGCCTCGTTCAGGTCCGGGTACGCGTCGTGCAGCACCTTGGTAATGGCGGCCGTGAGGGTCGTCTTACCGTGGTCGATGTGACCGATGGTGCCGATGTTGACGTGCGGCTTAGTCCGCTCGAACTTCGCCTTCGCCACTGGGGTCCTCCTGAAGTGGTTCTGAACGCCTTGCTTCATCGGCGCCAGGTGATCTTTGCTGGAAAGCCCGGGCCCAGGGGCATCCACCCACGATTGCGGATGAATGCCCCAGCGGGCTCCGGAGTCAAGCCTACGGGGTGAACTCGGTTGAGTTACTCGCCCTTGGCCTTCGCGATGATCTCCTCGGCGACGTTCCGCGGAACCTCGGCGTAGGAGTCGAACTGCATCGAGTAGCTTGCGCGACCCGACGTCTTGCTGCGGAGGTCGCCGACGTAGCCGAACATCTCCGAAAGCGGCACGAGGCCCTTCACGACGCGAGCGCCGCTGCGCTCCTCCATGGCCTGGATCTGGCCACGGCGGGAGTTGATGTCGCCGATGACCTCACCCATGTAGTCCTCGGGCGTGGTGACCTCGACGGCCATCATCGGCTCGAGCAGCACGGGCTTGGCCTGTCGCGCGGCCTCCTTGAAGGCCTGCGAACCGGCGATCTTGAACGCGAGCTCGGAGGAGTCGACCTCGTGGTAGGCACCGTCGAGAAGCGTGACGCGGACGCCCGTCATCTCGTAGCCGGCCAGGATGCCGAACTGCATGGCCTCCTGCGCACCCGCGTCCACCGACGGGATGTACTCCCGGGGGATGCGGCCACCGGTGACCTTGTTCACGAACTCGTACGCCGGGCCGTCCGACTCGGTGATCGGCTCGATCGCGATCTGCACCTTGGCGAACTGACCGGTACCACCGGTCTGCTTCTTGTGGGTGAAGTCCACGCGCTCGACGGCCCGACGGATCGTCTCGCGGTACGCGACCTGCGGCTTGCCGACGTTGGCCTCGACCTTGAACTCGCGCTTCATGCGGTCGACCAGGACCTCGAGGTGAAGCTCGCCCATACCACCGATGATGGTCTGGCCGGTCTCCTCGTCCGAGTGAACCTGGAAGGAGGGGTCCTCCTCCGAGAGACGCTGGATGGCGACACCCAGCTTCTCCTGGTCACCCTTGGACTTGGGCTCGATGGCGACCTGAATGACCGGCGCCGGGAAGTCCATGGACTCCAGGATGACCGGGTTCTTGTCGTCGGACAGCGTCTCACCGGTCGTGGTCTGCTTCAGACCCATGACGGCGACGATGTCACCGGCGCCCACCGACTCGATCTCCTCACGCTTGTTCGCGTGCATGCGGTAGATCTTGCCGATGCGCTCCTTCTTGCCCTTGACGGAGTTCAGCACGGCCGTGCCGGACTCCAGGCGGCCCGAGTAGACCCGGACGAAGGTGAGCTTGCCCAGGTGCGGGTCGCTCATGATCTTGAAGGCGAGCGCGGCGAGGGGCTCCTCGTCCGACGGCTTGCGCTTGATGACGACCTCGGGGTCCTTGACGTCGTGGCCCTCGATGGCCTCGACGTCGAGCGGGGTCGGCAGGTAGCGCACGACGGCGTCGAGCAGGGGCTGGACGCCCTTGTTCTTGAACGCCGTGCCGCAGAACACGGGGGTGACGGTGGTGTCGCCGCCCTTGCCGGAGGCGATGGTGATGCGACGCACGGCGGCGTGCAGCTGCTCCACGGTGGGCTCGGTGCCCTCCAGGAACAGCTCCATCATCTCCTCGTCGTTCTCCGCGACGGCCTCGAGCAGCTTGCCGCGGTACTCCTCGGCAGCCTCGGTGTGGGTCGCGGGGATGTCGACGATGTCGTAGGCCTCGCCCTTGGCGGCCTCGGCCGACCAGACGAACGCCTTCATCGTGACGAGGTCGACGACACCCTGGAAGTCGGCCTCGGCCCCGATCGGGAGCTGCATGACCAGCGGAGTCGCACCGAGGCGGTCGACGATCATGTCGACACAGCGGTGGAACTCGGCGCCGGTGCGGTCCAGCTTGTTGACGAAGCAGATGCGCGGCACGCCGTAACGGTCGGCCTGACGCCACACCGTCTCGGACTGCGGCTCAACGCCGGCGACACCGTCGAACACCGTCACGGCACCATCGAGGACACGCAGGGAGCGCTCCACCTCGACGGTGAAGTCGACGTGACCCGGGGTGTCGATGATGTTGATCGTGTAGTCGTTGTTCTCGAGCGGCCAGTGGCAGGTGGTGGCAGCGGACGTGATCGTGATGCCACGCTCCTGCTCCTGCTCCATCCAGTCCATCGTGGCAGCGCCGTCGTGGACCTCACCGATCTTGTACGAAACGCCGGTGTAGAACAGGATCCGCTCGGTGGTGGTCGTCTTGCCCGCGTCGATGTGGGCCATGATGCCGATGTTGCGCACCTTGGCCAGGTCAAGCGAAGTGGTAGCCATAAGGCTTCAGTCTTCTCTCGGTCTCGATGTGGGTTGCGACTACCAGCGGTAGTGCGCGAAGGCCTTGTTGGACTCGGCCATCTTGTGCGTGTCCTCGCGCTTCTTCACGGCAGCACCGAGGCCGTTGGAGGCGTCGAGCAGCTCGTTCATCAGACGCTCGGTCATCGTCTTCTCGCGACGGGCGCGGGAGTAGCCGACGAGCCAGCGGAGCGCGAGGGTGTTGGCGCGGCCAGGCTTGACCTCGACCGGAACCTGGTAGGTCGCGCCACCGACACGGCGGGACTTGACCTCGAGGGTCGGCTTGATGTTCTCCAGCGCGCGCTTCAGCGTGATGACCGGGTCGTTGCCCGACTTCTCACGCAGGCCCTCCATGGCGCCGTAGACGATGCGCTCGGCGGTGGAGCGCTTGCCGTTCAGCAGCACCTTGTTGATGAGGGAGGTCACCAGAGGAGAACCGTAGACCGGGTCGATGATGACCGGGCGCTTCGGGGCGGGGCCCTTACGAGGCATTCTTACTTCTCCTTCTTGGCGCCGTAGCGGCTGCGGGCCTGCTTGCGGTTCTTGACACCCTGGGTGTCGAGCGAGCCGCGGATGATCTTGTAACGAACACCAGGCAGGTCCTTCACACGGCCACCACGCACGAGCACGATGGAGTGCTCCTGCAGGTTGTGTCCCTCACCCGGGATGTAGGCCGTGACCTCGATGCCGGAGGTCAGACGCACACGCGCGACCTTACGGAGGGCCGAGTTCGGCTTCTTCGGGGTGGTCGTGAACACACGCGTGCAGACGCCACGGCGCTGGGGCGAACCCTCGAGTGCGGGCGTCTTGTTCTTCTCGACCTTGTCCTGCCGGCCCTTCCGGACCAGCTGCTGGATCGTAGGCACTACTTCTCCGGTTTCTGTGTGCCGATCGTGAAACTAACCTGGAACGTCGCCGACCCACGCGGTCGGGTGTGTCGAATGCTGCAGACCCCCGCGAAGGGCGGGAAGCGGCAGATTGCGGTGGCCGTGACCGGTACTCAACGGACCGATCCGGACTCGTCGTGCGGCTGAAGACACGCACGCGAGCCCAGGCACACCCCAGGCACAAGGTCTGAGCGTACCTATCTCATCAGCTGTGGTCAAAACAAATACATCTCAGCCGGGACACGCCGGGCGCCCGCCCGGCCCGTCCCGCCGCCCTCAGCCGCTCGAGCCGCCCACCAGCGCGATCATCAGGACCGCGAAGAGCACCCAGCCGGCCACGGAGAGCCAGCCGAGCACGATGCCGGCCACCGCCATCCCGTCGCCCTGCCCGCCCTGACGCCGGATCTCGCGCCGCGCCACGTGCCCGAGGACGAGCGCGGGGATCCCCGTCAGACCCCACGTGAAGACGGACGCCACCCCGCACACCAGCGCCCCGACGGCCTTGCCGTTCGTCGGGTCCGGCGGCAGCGGCACGGGCCGGAAGGTCTGCGGCACGTACGCCTGCGGGAAGCTCTGCTGCGGCACGGGCCCCTGCGGCAGATCGGCCACCAGCACGCTCAACTCGCCGACCGTGCGCGCCTGGTAGGCCCGCTCGATCCGGCGCTCGTACTCGCCCTGCGGCAGCCGCCCCTCGGCGAACCCGGCCCGCAGCACGTCGACCGCGCGCTCCCGGTCCGCGTGAGCGGCCAGCATCGAGGGCTGACCCTGGTTCTGCGGCGGCCAGGGCGCCGGCTGCCACGACGGATTCGACACGAGACCACTCCCCCGGTACCGGACACGTTCGTCGTACGTGTCCCTCCATGATGCGCCAACGCGCCGCAGGGCGGCCACCCCGGGTTACCCCGTGGTGACCGCCCTGCGGTTCACACAGCTGCTCGCTTACTGGTTGTACGGACCGTAGTCGTAGTCCTCCAGCGGAACGGCCTGGCCGGAGCCGGTGCCGAACGGCGAGTAGTCGATGTCGTCGTAGCCGACGGCCGAGTACATCGCGGCCTTGGCCTCCTCGGTGGGCTCCACCCGGATGTTGCGGTAGCGGGACAGACCCGTACCGGCCGGGATGAGCTTACCGATGATGACGTTCTCCTTGAGGCCGATGAGGCTGTCGGACTTGGCGTTGATCGCCGCATCCGTCAGGACTCGGGTCGTCTCCTGGAAGGAGGCGGCCGACAGCCAGGACTCCGTCGCCAGCGAGGCCTTGGTGATACCCATCAGCTGCGGACGGCCGGAGGCGGGGTGACCGCCCTCGGTGACCACACGACGGTTCTCGGTCTCGAACTTCGAGCGCTCGACGAGCTCGCCCGGCAGCAGCTCCGCGTCGCCGGACTCGATGATCGTCACACGGCGCAGCATCTGCCGGATGATGATCTCGATGTGCTTGTCGTGGATCGACACACCCTGCGAGTTGTAGACCTTCTGGACCTCGCCGACCAGGTGGACCTGGACGGCACGCTGACCCAGGATGCGCAGCACGTCGTGCGGGTTGGTGGCACCCACGGTCAGCTTCTGGCCGACCTCGACGTGGTCGCCCTCGCCCACGAGCAGACGGGCACGCTTCGAGATCGGGAACGCCGTCTCGTCGCTGCCGTCGTCCGGGGTGACGACGAGCTTCTTGGTCTTCTCGGTCTCCTCGATGCGGACACGGCCCGCGGCCTCGGAGATCGGGGCGACACCCTTCGGCGTACGAGCCTCGAAGAGCTCGACGACACGGGGCAGACCCTGGGTGATGTCGTCACCGGCCACACCACCGGTGTGGAAGGTACGCATCGTCAGCTGGGTACCGGGCTCACCGATGGACTGGGCGGCGATGATGCCGACCGCCTCACCGATGTCGACCGTCTTGCCGGTGGCCAGCGAGCGGCCGTAGCAGAAGGCACAGGTACCGACGGCCGACTCACAGGTCAGGACCGAGCGGGTCTTGACCTCCTCGACGCCGTGCGCGACCAGCGCGTCGATGAGCACGTCACCGAGGTCGACGTTGGCCGGCGCGATGACCTTGCCGTCCACGACGATGTCCTCGGCCAGCATGCGGGCGTACACGCTGGTCTCGACGTCGTCCGCCTTGCGCAGGACGCCGTCGGCGCCCTTCTCGGCGATCCGCAGACGCAGACCGCGGTCGGTGCCGCAGTCCTCCTCGCGGATGATGACGTCCTGGGAGACGTCGACCAGACGACGGGTGAGGTAACCGGAGTCGGCGGTACGCAGAGCCGTGTCCGCAAGACCCTTACGAGCACCGTGCGTCGAGATGAAGTACTCCAGCACCGACAAGCCCTCACGGAAGGAGGCCTTGATCGGACGCGGGATCGTCTCGTTCTTGGCGTTCGACACCAGACCACGCATACCCGCGATCTGACGCATCTGCATCATGTTTCCTCGGGCACCCGAGTCGACCATCATGAAGATGGGGTTCGTCTTGGGGAAGTTCTCGTTCATCGCCTCGGCGACCTCGTTGGTCGCCTTGGTCCAGATGTTGATGAGCTCCTGAGTGCGCTCTTCCTTGGTGATGAGACCGCGCTCGTACTGCTTCTGGACCTTCTCGTCCTGCGCCTCGTACCCGGCGACGATCTCCTTCTTCGCCTCGGGAACGACGACGTCGGAGATGGCGACGGTGACACCGGAGCGGGTGCCCCAGTAGAAACCGGCCGACTTCAGGTTGTCGAGCGTCTGCGCGACGATGACCTTGGGGTAGCGCTCCGCCAGGTCGTTGACGATCTCGCCGAGCTGCTTCTTGCCCACCGAGTAGTCGACGAACGGGTAGTCCTCGGGCAGCAGCTCGTTGAAGTGCGCGCGGCCCAGGGTCGTGCGCAGCCGGAAGCTGTCGCCCGGCTGGTACTCGGGCTCGCCCTCCTCGGCCGCCGGCGGCGTCCAGCCGCGCGGGGGCATGGTGCCCACCGGGAAGCGGATGTCGATCGCCGACTGGAGTGCCAGCTCGCCGGCGTCGAACGCCATGACGGCCTCGGCCGTGGAGCCGAACGCGCGGCCCTCGCCCTTGGTGTCACGAAGCTCACCGTCGGTGGTGAGGAAGAACAGACCGAGGACCATGTCCTGGGTCGGCATCGTCACCGGACGGCCGTCGGCGGGCTTGAGGATGTTGTTCGAGGACAGCATCAGGATGCGGGCCTCGGCCTGCGCCTCCGCGGACAGCGGCAGGTGCACGGCCATCTGGTCACCGTCGAAGTCCGCGTTGAACGCGGTGCAGACGAGCGGGTGGATCTGGATGGCCTTGCCCTCGACCAGCTGCGGCTCGAAGGCCTGGATGCCGAGGCGGTGCAGGGTGGGCGCACGGTTCAGCAGAACCGGGTGCTCGGCGATGACCTCTTCGAGGACGTCGTACACGACCGTGCGGCCGCGCTCCACCATGCGCTTGGCGCTCTTGATGTTCTGCGCGTGGTTCAGGTCGACCAGGCGCTTCATCACGAACGGCTTGAAGAGCTCCAGCGCCATGGCCTTCGGCAGACCGCACTGGTGCAGCTTCAGCTGCGGACCGACGACGATCACGGAACGCGCGGAGTAGTCCACACGCTTACCGAGCAGGTTCTGACGGAAACGACCCTGCTTGCCCTTGAGCATGTCGGACAGCGACTTCAGCGGGCGGTTGCCGGGGCCCGTGACCGGGCGACCACGACGGCCGTTGTCGAAGAGCGCGTCGACGGCCTCCTGGAGCATGCGCTTCTCGTTGTTCACGATGATCTCGGGCGCACCGAGGTCGAGAAGGCGCTTCAGGCGGTTGTTGCGGTTGATCACGCGGCGGTACAGGTCGTTCAGGTCGGAGGTCGCGAAGCGGCCACCGTCCAGCTGCACCATCGGACGCAGGTCCGGCGGGATGACCGGCACGCAGTCGAGAACCATGCCCTTGGGGCTGTTCGCGGTCTGCAGGAACGCGGAGACGACCTTGAGGCGCTTGAGCGCACGGGTCTTCTTCTGGCCCTTGCCGGTGCGGATGATCTCGCGGAGACGCTCGGCCTCCTCCTCGAGGTCGAAGGTCTCGAGGCGCTTCTGCAGCGCCGCGGCACCCATCGAACCGTCGAAGTACGTGCCGAAGCGGTCGCGCAGCTCGCGGTAGAGCAGCTCGTCGCCCTCGAGGTCCTGGACCTTGAGGTTCTTGAACCGGTTCCACACCTCGTCGAGACGGTCGATCTCGCGCTGCGCACGGTCGCGCAGCTGCTTCATCTCGCGCTCGGCGCCCTCGCGCACCTTGCGGCGCACGTCGGCCTTGGCACCCTCGGCCTCGAGCTCGGCCAGGTCGGTCTCGAGCTTCTTGGCGCGGGCCTCCAGGTCGGAGTCGCGGCGGTTCTCGATCTGCTGACGCTCGACCTGGACGTGCGCCTCGAGGGAGGGCAGGTCGCGGGTACGGCGCTCCTCGTCGACGAACGTGATCATGTACGCCGCGAAGTAGATGACCTTCTCGAGGTCCTTGGGAGCCAGGTCGAGCAGGTAGCCCAGCCGGCTCGGGACACCCTTGAAGTACCAGATGTGGGTGACGGGGGCGGCAAGCTCGATGTGGCCCATCCGCTCACGGCGCACCTTGGCGCGCGTGACCTCGACGCCACAGCGCTCGCAGATGATGCCCTTGAAGCGGACACGCTTGTACTTACCGCAGTAGCACTCCCAGTCCCGGGTCGGACCGAAGATCTTCTCGCAGAAGAGTCCGTCCTTTTCCGGCTTGAGCGTGCGGTAGTTGATGGTCTCGGGCTTCTTGACCTCGCCGTGGCTCCACTGACGGATGTCGTCAGCGGTGGCCAGACCGATCCGGAGCTCATCGAAGAAGTTGACGTCGAGCACTATGCGTCAATCCCTCTCAGGGTTGTAAGTCTGTGGTCTGAAACGGGGGTCGAGGGGTCGGCGGGGGCCTCACCTGACGGCGAGGCCCCTACCGGACTCCCGTCAGACCTCTTCGACGCTGCTCGGCTCGCGCCGCGACAGGTCGATGCCGAGCTCCTCCGCTGCGCGGAAGACGTCCTCGTCGGTGTCGCGCATCTCGATGGACATGCCGTCCGAGGACAGCACCTCCACGTTGAGGCACAGGGACTGCATTTCCTTGATGAGCACCTTGAAGGACTCGGGAATGCCGGGCTCAGGGATGTTCTCGCCCTTGACGATGGCCTCGTAGACCTTCACACGGCCGGTGACGTCGTCGGACTTGATGGTCAGCAGCTCCTGGAGGGCGTAAGCGGCGCCGTACGCCTCCAGCGCCCACACCTCCATCTCACCGAAGCGCTGGCCACCGAACTGGGCCTTACCACCCAGCGGCTGCTGGGTGATCATCGAGTACGGACCGGTCGACCGGGCGTGCAGCTTGTCGTCGACCAGGTGGTGGAGCTTGAGGATGTACATGTACCCGACCGAGATCGGGTCCGGGAACGGCTCACCGGAACGGCCGTCGAACAGCCGCGCCTTACCGGTCGGCAGGACCATGCGGTCGCCGTCGCGGTTCGGCCGGGTGTTCTCGAGCAGACCCGCGAGCTCGTCCTCACGCGCACCGTCGAAGACCGGGGTGGCGACGTTGGTACGGGGCTCGACCTGGTCGGCGCCGATGGCCTGCAGACGCTGCGCCCACTCCTCCGAGAGGCCGGAGACGTCCCAGCCCTGGCTGGCGAGCCAGCCGAGGTGGATCTCCAGGACCTGTCCCGGGTTCATTCGGGACGGGACACCCAGCGGGTTGAGGATGATGTCGACCGGGGTGCCGTCCTCCAGGAACGGCATGTCCTCGATCGGGTTGATCTTCGAGATGACGCCCTTGTTGCCGTGACGGCCGGCGAGCTTGTCACCGTCGGTGATCTTGCGCTTCTGCGCGACGTAGACACGAACCAGCTGGTTCACGCCCGGCGGCAGCTCGTCGCCCTCCTCGCGGTCGAAGACGCGGACGCCGATGACCTTGCCGATCTCGCCGTGCGGCACCTTCAGCGAGGTGTCGCGGACCTCGCGCGCCTTCTCACCGAAGATCGCGCGGAGCAGGCGCTCCTCGGGGGTCAGCTCGGTCTCGCCCTTGGGCGTGACCTTGCCGACGAGGATGTCGCCGGCGATGACCTCGGCACCGATACGGATGATGCCGCGCTCGTCGAGGTCGGCGAGGACCTCCTCCGAGACGTTCGGGATGTCCCGGGTGATCTCCTCGGGGCCGAGCTTGGTGTCACGGGCGTCGACCTCGTGCTCCTCGATGTGGATCGAGGAGAGGACGTCGTCCTGCACGAGGCGCTGCGACAGGATGATCGCGTCCTCGTAGTTGTGACCCTCCCAGGGCATGAACGCCACGAGCAGGTTCTTGCCGAGGGCCATCTCGCCCTCTTCGGTCGCGGGACCGTCGGCCAGCACCTGGCCGGCGATGATCCGCGCGCCCTCGTCCACGACGACCTTCTGGTTCACAGAGGTGCCCTGGTTGGAGCGGGAGAACTTCGACAGGCGGTACGTGGTGTACGTGCCGTCGTCGTTGCCCGTGGTGATGTAGTCCGCGGAGACCTCCTGGACCACACCGTCCTTCTCGGCCTTGAGCACGTCACCGGCGTCGGTGGCGCAGCGGTACTCCATGCCGGTGCCGACGAGCGGCGCCTCGGACTGGATGAGCGGCACGGCCTGGCGCATCATGTTCGCGCCCATGAGGGCACGGTTGGCGTCGTCGTGCTCGAGGAACGGGATCATGGCGGTCGCGACCGACACCATCTGGCGCGGCGAGACGTCCATGTAGTCGACCTCGTCACCGGGGACGTAGTCGACCTCTCCGCCGCGGCGGCGGACCAGCACGCGGTTCTCGACGAAGCGGAGCTCGTCGTTGAGCGGCGCGTTGGCCTGCGCGATGACGAAGCGGTCCTCCTCGTCGGCGGTCAGGTAGTCGACCTCGTCGGTGACCTGGCCGTCGACGACCTTGCGGTACGGCGTCTCGATGAAGCCGAACGGGTTGATCCGTCCGTACGAGGCGAGCGAACCGATCAGGCCGATGTTCGGGCCTTCGGGCGTCTCGATCGGGCACATGCGGCCGTAGTGCGAGGGGTGCACGTCACGGACCTCGAAGCCGGCCCGCTCACGGGACAGACCACCCGGGCCGAGGGCGTTCAGACGACGCTTGTGCGTCAGCCCCGACAGCGGGTTGTTCTGGTCCATGAACTGGGACAGCTGCGACGTGCCGAAGAACTCCTTGATCGACGCCACCACGGGGCGGATGTTGATCAGGGTCTGCGGCGTGATCGCCTCGACGTCCTGGGTCGTCATGCGCTCGCGCACGACGCGCTCCATACGGGCGAGACCCGTACGGACCTGGTTCTGGATCAGCTCGCCGACGTTACGGATACGGCGGTTGCCGAAGTGGTCGATGTCGTCGGTCTCGACGATGATCTCGCGGCCCGACTCGCTGACCGTCTCGGTCTCACCGGCGTGCAGCTTCACCAGGTACTTGATCGTGGCGATGATGTCGTCGGTGGTGAGCACGCCGGCGTCCAGCGGCTCGTCCGCGCCGAGCTTCTTGTTCACCTTGTAGCGGCCGACCTTCGCGAGGTCGTAGCGCTTCGGGTTGAAGTAGAGGTTCTCGAGCAGCGTCTGCGCGGCCTCGCGCGTGGGCGGCTCGCCCGGACGGAGCTTGCGGTAGATGTCGAGCAGCGCGTCGTCCTGGCCCTGGGTGTGGTCCTTCTCCAGGGTGGCGCGCATGGACTCGTACTGGCCGAACTCCTCGAGGATCTGCTCGGTCGTCCAACCGAGAGCCTTGAGCAGGACGGTGACGGACTGCTTGCGCTTGCGGTCGATGCGGACACCGACCATGTCGCGCTTGTCGATCTCCATCTCCAGCCAGGCACCACGCGAGGGGATGACCTTGGCCGAGAAGATGTCCTTGTCGGACGTCTTGTCGATGGAGGAGTCGAAGTAGACGCCGGGCGAGCGGACCAGCTGCGACACGACGACACGCTCGGTGCCGTTGATCACGAAGGTGCCCTTGTCCGTCATGAGCGGGAAGTCGCCCATGAAGACGGTCTGGGACTTGATCTCGCCGGTCTCGTTGTTCGTGAACTCGGCGGTGACGAAGAGCGGGGCGGCGTACGTGAAGTCGCGCTCCTTGCACTCGTCGATCGAGTTCTTCGGAGGCTCGAAGCGGTGGTCGCGGAAGGTCAGGGACATCGACCCGGAGAAGTCCTCGATCGGGGAGATCTCCTCGAAGATCTCCTCCAGACCGGACTTGGTGGGGACGTCCTGACCGGACTCGAGAGCCGCCTCGACCCGACTCTGCCACGCGGTGTTGCCGAGCAGCCAGTCAAAGCTCTCGGTCTGCAGTGCGAGCAGGTTCGGAACCTCGAGGGGCTCCTTGATCTTTGCAAAGGAGATGCGCAGCGGGGCGGTGCTTGCGCCGTTGTTCGTATTCGCGGTCGAGGCGTTGCGCGAGGCGGCCAAGAGGGGGTCCTTCCGAGGGCTCGGACTCACTACGCGCGTACCGGTCCCACGCCAGGCAGAGAGACAGAAAGCCCAGGTCAGGGCTGATTCGGTCCACTGTGCTCAAGCGAGGGCATGCCCCTGGTGACGGGCAGGGAGCAGCTAACAGGCAGCGCAAAGGGACAGTGTAGCCAGAAGGCCCACTGATGTCCAGTGCGGGTTTTTTGAGACCCTCGTTGTTCTCAACCGTGCTCTCAACCGTTCACCGTCTGCGGCATGCCCTGTGCGCTGAGCGACGCACCTTCTTACTGCCCTCTTCGCCGTCGATCCATGCCTCGGATCCGGATCGTTGTGACGACGCGTCCTGAGAATTGCGCGCTGCGTGCGGTTCGTCAAGGCCCCCGCTCGGCCGAACCGGGGTGGCTCCGGGCACAACGAAGATCACCATACTCTGCGCGACCGACACCGCAACGCACCCTCGACCCGAGTGCCGGACAACGCCGAAAGGCGACCACCCACCTGGGTGATCGCCTTTCGGTACGCCGGTGTTACACCCCCGAAGGGGGCAGTTTCACCGAGCAGGAGTCAGCAGACTCGCAAGGTCACTTGACCTCGACGGAGGCGCCGGCGCCCTCGAGGGCCTCCTTGGCCTTCTCCGCGGCGTCCTTCGCGACCTTCTCGAGGACCGGCTTCGGGGTGCCGTCGACGAGGTCCTTGGCCTCCTTGAGGCCCAGGGAGGTGAGCTCGCGCACGACCTTGATGACCTGGATCTTCTTGTCGCCGGCACCCGTGAGGATGACGTCGAACTCGTCCTGCTCCTCGGCGGCAGCGGCGTCGCCGCCACCCTGGGCCGGACCGGCGGCAACGGCGACGGCCGCGGCGGCGGTGACGTCGAACTTCTCCTCGAAGGCCTTCACGAACTCGGAGAGCTCGATGAGGGTCATCTCCTCGAACTGGGCGAGCAGGTCTTCCTGGCTGAGCTTCGCCATGATGGGCGATCCTTCCACTAATTCGGCTGGTGCCGGTTGTCCATGTAGGCGGGCGTACGGTCGGCCCGCTTCGACCACTGCCTCAGGCAGCGGTCAGAGTGCGAGCCGAATTACTCGGCACCGCCCTGCTCGGCCTGCTTGGCACGAAGCGCCTCCGCGGTGCGGACGAACTTCGAGGGCAGCGCCTGGAAGAGCTGAGCAGCCTGGGACTGCTTGCCCTTGAAGGCACCGGCCAGCTTGCTGAGCAGAACCTCGCGGGACTCGAGGTCCGCAAGCTTCTTGATCTCGTCGGCGGACAGCGCCTTGCCGTCAAGGACACCGCCCTTGATGACGAGGTTCGGGTTGTCCTTGGCGAAGTCACGAAGACCCTTCGCCGACTCCACCGGGTCACCGGTGACGAAGGCGACCGCCGTCGGACCCGCGAAGAGGTCGTCCAGCGTGTCGATCCCGGCCTCGTTGGCCGCGATCTTGGTCAGCGTGTTCTTCACCACGGCGTACTCGGAGTTCTCACCGAGCGAACGGCGCAGCTGCTTGAGCTGGGCCACGGTGAGACCCCGGTACTCGGTCAGCACGGCGGCGTTCGAGCTGCGGAACTTGTCCGTGAGCTCGGCTACCGCGGCAGCCTTGTCGGGCGTCGGCATAGAGCGTCGGCCTCCTTCCGGGTGATGAGGACCGCTCGCAAGGAGGCCGGCAAAACGAAACGCCCCGGCGCAGGCGCACGGGGCGTGAGCTCGACCAGAATCCTGAAGCGGAATCCGGGAGCACTTCCACAGTCACCTGCGCGGGTCGTCCGCGTCTCAGCGGATCCTTCGGCCGCCGCACCCTCTTGCGAGAGCACAGCAACGACCAGCGGTCTTTGGCTTCTGTGGAAGGTTACGTGAAGGGGAGCGCGTCGAGCAAATCCGCTCAGACCGAGCCGTCCGCACCGGCGTCGGAGAAGTCGTCACCGGCGCCGGAGCCCGTCCCCGAGCCCGCCGCGTCGCCGATCTTCTTCAGCATCTCCATCAGGTCGAAGGTGTCACCCGCGGGCGGCACGTCGACCTTCACGGCCGCGCCGTAGTCGGAGAACGTCTCGGAGATCTCGGCCGCGCCCTGCTCGCTGTCCATGGTGACGTCGAGCCGGACCGGGAGGTCGTCCTCGTTGACCCACAGCTCGGTGTCGTAGCCCTTGATGCCGGCCTTCTCGACGTTCTTCAGGAGCTGATCGCGCTCGGACTTGCTGAGGAGCTTCAGCGAGTCGTTCTTCGCCATCATCTCGTCGACCGTCAGCTTGCCCTTGTAGTGCTCCGTCCGCACGCCGCCGACGGTGGCCGCGCCGAGGTGCTTCACGTTCGGCGAGGAGAGCAGGACGGCGATCTGCTGCGCCGGGTCCTGGTTCATGCTGTCCAGGCTGCCGGTCATCTGGCGCATCATCTGCTCGTCGCCGGACTTCTCGGCCAGGGCGCCGAGATCCATCTTCATCCAGCGCTTGCCGTCCATGTCCTTGGCGGCCTTGGCCCCCATGTCCATGTACATCACGTTGTCCTGCCACAGCATGCGGACGGACTCCGGGGCGTCCGGGTCGCCCGCGGTGAGCTCCGAGCCCGTCATGGTCATATCCATGACCGTCGGGTCCCAGCCCATGGTGCCGCTGAGCTTCATCGTGCCGCCGCCGCCGAGCCCGGCCGGCGTCTTCATCGTCATGGCGACCTTCGCGGACTTCGCCGCGGAGGTCTTCTTGAAGGCGGCCGTGAGGGCCTGCGTGGCCTGCGTCTGCGAGCCGGCCCCCGCCGCACCCTCGTCGGTCTTCCCCCCGCCGCTGCAGGCCACGGCCCCGGTGCACAGCAGCGCGGTGGCCGTCGCGGCGCCGAGCGCCCTTCGTACGGCAACAGTCATGTCGATCCCACCCCTTGTGAACACGTGTATGAGCTGAACGCGTGTATGAGCCGCACCATATCGGACGCCTCGGACAGCGCTCCCTCGCATTTCCCGGAGACACCGGGGGCGCCGGTGCCCCGGGATGCGCCAGGGGGGCGCCGAGAGGGGGACGCCGTCAGCCGTCGGCGGGGCGGACGTCCGCGAGGTCCAGGGTGTCCCGCGCCGGCGGGCGCTCGGCCGCGGCCCGGGCTCCGTAGTCCCGGTAGTGGACGGTGCTGGTGAAGTCCCCGGCGCGCTGGGTGCGCCGCACGAGCAGGTGCCGGGCGTCGACCCACACGTCGATGCGCTGCTCGCCCGCGGTGCCGCGGTAGTGGGTGGTGCGGGCGCCGCGCACGGTCTCGGCGGCCACCCGGTACGCGTCCCCGGTCTCGACGAGGGTCTTCAGACAGCCGGCGGGGCCCAGGTCGCTCTGGGTGTCGTAGGGGTGCCGGATCCAGTGCCGCCCCTTCTGGAGGCGGGCGAACCGGTCACTCATCCGGGTGTAGTACGCGTCCGGGAGGTAGCGGGTCTGGGACGGGTCGCCGCCCAACGCGCGCGTGGAGGCGGCCAGTTCGCCGCCGGTGACGCGGACGGTGAGGGTGCCCCGGACGCCGTCGGTCCAGTCGAGGGTGCCGCCGCTGCGGGTGCGCAGCCGGCCGCCGGTGTCCATGGTGGCGTCGATCCGGGCCGAGCCGGCCTGGGTGACCTCGGCGCGGGCGATGCGCAGGTCGTCCTGTACGCCCTTGCGGTCCCGGTGGTCCTCCTGGTCGCCCCGGGCCGTGCCGCAGCCCGCGAGCAGAGCCCCCGCCATGACCAGCGCCGCCACCCGTCCGTGTCTCATCACGGGCGACGCTAGCGCAGCGCCGCAGGGCCGCGGGCCCGAAGCGGAAAAGGGAACGGGCCCCGCACCTGGGAAGGTGCGGGGCCCGTCGCCGACTTCAGCGAGCTGGGGCAGCTCGGCCCGGTCAGACAGCGGCCGGGTCCTCCTCGACGAGGAGGTTGCGGGTGCGGTTCGGGTCGAGCGGAATGCCGGGGCCCATCGTGGTGGTGAGCGCGGCCTTCTTGATGTAGCGACCCTTGGCGGCGGACGGCTTCAGACGGAGGATCTCCTCCAGAGCCGCGCCGTAGTTCTCCACCAGCTTGGCGTCGTCGAAGGACGCCTTGCCGATGATGAAGTGCAGGTTCGCGTGCTTGTCGACGCGGAACTCGATCTTGCCGCCCTTGATCTCGTTCACGGCCTTGGCCACGTCCGGGGTCACGGTGCCGGTCTTCGGGTTCGGCATGAGGCCACGGGGACCGAGCACGCGGCCGAGGCGGCCGACCTTGCCCATGAGGTCCGGGGTGGCGACGACGGCGTCGAACTCGTTCAGGCGGTTGCCCTTGGAGATCTCGTCGATGAGCTCGTCGGAGCCGACGATGTCGGCGCCGGCGGCCTCCGCGGCCGCAGCACGGTCACCGGTCGCGAAGACCAGGACCCGGGCGGTCTTGCCGGTGCCGTGCGGAAGGTTCACGGTGCCACGGACCATCTGGTCGGCCTTGCGCGGGTCAACGCCCAGGCGGAAGGCGACCTCGACGGTGCCGTCGAACTTCGACGCGGAGGTCTCCTTGGCGAGACGGACGGCCTCGAGCGGGGCGTAGAGCTTGTCCCGGTCGACCTTGGCGTCCGCAGCGCGGAGAGTCTTGCTGCGCTTGCTCACTACTGCTCCTGTGTGTCTGAGGAGTCGTGGTCCGGGCCGAGCAGGCCCTGCCACGGATGTACCTACGGGGGTGAGGTCAGCCCTCGACCGTGATGCCCATGGAACGGGCGGTGCCGGCGATGATCTTGGACGCGGCGTCCAGGTCATTGGCGTTGAGGTCGGGCATCTTCGTGGTGGCGATCTCGCGGACCTGCGCCTCGGTGATCTTGGCGACCTTGGTCTTGTGCGGCTCGCCGGAGCCCTTCTCGACACCAGCGGCCTTGAGGATCATCTTCGCGGCCGGCGGGGTCTTGGTGATGAAGGTGAAGGAACGGTCCTCGTAGACCGTGATCTCCACCGGGATGACCCAGCCACGCTGCGACTCGGTCGCGGCGTTGTAGGCCTTGCAGAACTCCATGATGTTCACGCCGTGCTGGCCCAGCGCGGGGCCGACCGGCGGAGCCGGGTTGGCGGCGCCGGCCTGGATCTGGAGCTTGATGAGCCCCGTGACCTTCTTCTTCTTGGGAGGCATGTGCTCTCTCTCCGGGTCTTAGTGAGAGTGTTCAGCCACCATCCTGGGGATGATCGTCCGGATCATCCGGATGGAGGCATACCGCACAACGATAACGGGTATCCATGTGCGGCCAAAAACCGAGCAGGTCAGACGGGCTTTTGAGGGCCCGTCTGACCTGTTCGGAAGCGCTGTGTCCTGAAGGACCGGTGAGGCCGGAAGGCCCTCAGTTCTTCTGGATCTGGTCGAAGCTGAGCTCGACCGGGGTCTCGCGGCCGAAGATCTCGACGAGGCCCTTGACCTTCTTCGAGTCGGCGTTGATCTCGTTGATCGTGGCCTGCAGCGTCGCGAACGGGCCGTCGGTGACGGTGACCGAGTCGCCGACCTCGAAGTCGAGGACCTCGACGGTGACCTTGCGGGCCGGAGCCGGCTTGCCCTCGGCCTCGGCGGCCTCGCGGGCGGCCTTCTCCTCGGCCTCCGGGGCGAGCATCTTGACGATCTCGTCCAGCGTCAGCGGGTACGGGTCGTAGGCGTTGCCCACGAAGCCGGTGACACCCGGGGTGTTGCGGACGACGCCCCAGGACTCGTTCGTCAGGTCCATGCGGACGAGCACGTAGCCGGGCAGCTTGTTCTGCCGGACGTTCTTGCGCTCGCCGTTCTTGATCTGGACGATCTCTTCCTCGGGGACCTCGGCCTGGTAGATGAAGTCCTCGACGTTGAGCGAGACGGCACGCTGCTCCAGGTTCGCCTTCACGCGCTTCTCGTAGCCCGCGTAGGTGTGGATCACGTACCACTCGCCCGGGAGACCGCGCAGCTCGTCGCGCAGGGCCGCGATCGGGTCGACCTGGGCCTGCTCCTCCTCGAGCGCCTCGATCTCGGCCTCGACGGCCTCGTCCTCGGCGTCGTCGACATCGGCGGCGGCCTCGTCGGCCTCCTCGACCTCGAGGGCGGCCTGCTCGGCGGGCTCGCCGGCGGCGATGTCGGCAGCCTCGGCCTGGTCCGGCTCCTCGGCGTCCGCCGCCTCGACGATCTCGAGCTCGTCCTCAGCGGACTCGACCGGTTCGATCGCCTCGTTCAGGTTCGGGTCAGACACTGTGGCTGCTTCTTCCTGGATACATGGGGGTGGAACACGCGAAAGGGGCGCCGGACACGGCGCCCTCCGCATTTCGGCTCAGCCGAAGATGTACTTGATGAGATGGCTGAACCCATAGTCAATCACGGTGACCAGACCGATCATGATGACGACGAAGACAATCACCACGGTCGTGTAGGTCGAGAGCTGACTGCGCGAAGGCCAGACGACCTTGCGGAGCTCCGCGACGATCTGGCGGTAGAAGAGGGCGAGGCGGCCGAAGGGGCCCTTCTTGCCACGCTTGCCGCCCTTGCGCGCCTTCTTCTTGGACTCCGGCGCCTCGTCCTGGGCATCAGGCATGTCGATGGAGCCCACGGCGTCCGTCACTCGTCCTCACCTGATTCCGGGTCGTGGCCGTGCCGCGCCCGGTTGAGCCGCACGGCGGTGCATTGCAGTACGTACATGCGCACACATCCTGGCGAAGGAGTGTGTAGCAGGGCCGGAGGGACTTGAACCCCCAACCGCTGGTTTTGGAGACCAGTGCTCTACCAATTGAGCTACGACCCTTTGCTTCCCCCAACGTACCGCATCCCCCCGGCTGCACGGTGTGTGCCCGGAAAGTGCGGCCGGTGAAGGCCAACGAGCAGTGAGTGTACGTGCTCCGGAGCCCTCCGTCGAACAGATAGGGATCAGAAGTGGATCTCCAGCGGACCCGCGGCGGGCCGACGACGGAACGTCCGGTCCGTGAAACCCGTGTGCCGGGCGGGTTTCCGGTCTGGAACGATGGGTCCCATGAGCGCTGCAACTCCTTCCCCGTCCGCCGGTGGCACCTCCCCCACGGAGCGCCGGGTGTCCGCCCGCATCGGCTCCATCTCCGAGTCCGCGACCCTCGCCGTCGACGCCAAGGCCAAGGCCCTCAAGGCCGCCGGCCGTCCGGTGATCGGCTTCGGCGCCGGTGAACCCGACTTCCCGACGCCGGACTACGTGGTCGAGGCCGCCGTCGAGGCGTGCAAGAACCCGAAGTTCCACCGCTACACGCCGGCCGGCGGGCTGCCCGAGCTGAAGGCCGCGATCGCCGCGAAGACGCTGCGCGACTCCGGCTACGAGGTCGACGCGTCGCAGATCCTCGTCACCAACGGCGGCAAGCAGGCCATCTACGAGGCCTTCGCCGCGATCCTCGACCCGGGCGACGAGGTCATCGTCCCCGCCCCGTACTGGACGACGTACCCGGAGTCGATCCGCCTCGCGGGCGGTGTCCCGGTGCCGGTCGTCGCCGACGAGACGACGGGCTACCGGGTCTCGGTCGAGCAGCTCGAGGCCGCGCGCACCGAGCGCACCAAGGTCGTGCTCTTCGTCTCGCCGTCGAACCCGACGGGCGCGGTGTACAGCGAGGCCGACGCCGAGGCGATCGGCCGCTGGGCCGTCGAGCACGGCCTGTGGGTCATGACGGACGAGATCTACGAGCACCTCGTCTACGGCGACGCGACGTTCACCTCGCTGCCCGCGATCCTCCCCGAGCTGCGCGACAAGTGCATCGTCGTCAACGGCGTCGCGAAGACGTACGCGATGACCGGCTGGCGCGTGGGCTGGATCGTCGGCCCGAAGGACGTCGTGAAGGCGGCGACGAACCTGCAGTCGCACGCCACGTCCAACGTCTCCAACGTCGCGCAGGCGGCCGCGCTCGCCGCCGTGTCCGGCGACCTGACGGCCGTGGAGAAGATGCGCGAGGCCTTCGACCGGCGCCGCAGGACGATCGTGCGGATGCTCAACGAGATCGACGGCGTCGTGTGCCCCGAACCGGAGGGCGCCTTCTACGCGTACCCGTCCGTGAAGGGGCTGCTCGGCAAGGAGATCCGCGGCAAGCGTCCGCAGGACTCCGTCGAGCTCGCCGCGCTCATCCTGGAGGAGGCCGAGGTCGCGGTCGTTCCGGGCGAGGCCTTCGGCACGCCGGGCTACCTGCGGCTCTCGTACGCGCTGGGTGACGAGGACCTCGTCGAGGGCGTCTCCCGCATCCAGAAGCTGCTGGCCGAGGCGCGCGCCTGACGCGCGTCCGCCGTGCCGGGCGGGCCGTCCCCTCACGGGGGCGGCCCGCTTCTTCGTTCGGGCCCGACCCCGAACGAGGAAAGGCGCTACCGGTACGACCGGTGTGTGCGGCAGGATCTTGGGATGGAGCGTCTCGCACGTGATGTACGTGAACTGCCGAAGGCCCATCTGCACCTGCACTTCACCGGGTCCATGCGGCCCACGACCCTGCTGGAGCTCGCCGACAAGTACGGCGTGCGGCTGCCCGACGCGCTGACCGGGGCGGAGCCGCCGAAGCTGCGGGCGACGGACGAGCGGGGCTGGTTCCGCTTCCAGCGGCTCTACGACGCGGCGCGCTCCTGCCTGCGGGAGCCCGACGACATCCGGCGGCTGGTGCGCGAGGCGGCCGAGGAGGACCTGGCCGACGGCTCCGGCTGGCTGGAGATCCAGGTCGACCCGACCTCGTACGCGCCGCGGCTCGGCGGGCTCATCCCGGCGCTGGAGATCATCCTCGACGCGGTCGAGACGGCCTCGCGGGACACCGGTCTGGGGATGCGCGTGCTCGTCGCGGCGAACCGGATGAAGCACCCGCTGGACGCCCGCACGCTGGCGCGGCTCGCGGTGCGCTACGCGGACCGGGGCATCGTCGGATTCGGGCTCTCCAACGACGAGCGGCGCGGGATGGCGCGGGACTTCGACCGGGCGTTCCACATCGCGCGCGAGGGCGGGCTGCTGTCGGCGCCGCACGGTGGCGAGCTGACCGGCCCGTCGTCGGTGCGGGACTGCCTCGACGATCTGGACGCCCACCGGATCGGGCACGGGGTACGGGCGGCGGAGGACCCGCGGCTGCTCAAGCGGCTCGCCGACCGCCAGGTGACCTGCGAGGTGTGCCCCGCGTCCAACGTGGCGCTGGGGGTCTACGAGAAGCCGGAGGACGTGCCGCTGCGCCCTCTGTTCGAGGCCGGGGTACCGATGGCGCTGGGCGCCGACGACCCGCTCCTGTTCGGCTCGCGGCTGGCCGCCCAGTACGAGATCGCGCGCCGCCACCACGCCTTCACGGACGCCGAGCTGGCGGAGCTGGCGCGGCAGTCGATCAGGGGTTCGGCCGCGCCGGAGGACGTCAGGCAGCGACTGCTGAGCGGCGTCGACACCTGGCTGACCTCCTGACCCCTCCCGCCGGCGCCCCGCGGGTCAGCTGCGGACCGCGATGCCGCCGAGCAGCGTGCGGGCGAGGCCGGTGGCGAAGGCGTCGAGCGGCTGGGGCGGCTTGCGGTCGGGCGACATGTCGTAGGCGAAGGCGCGCTGGACACACGCGCCCAGGAGCAGTGACGCCGCCGCGTACGTGTCGGCCCCGGCACTGACGCGCCCTGCCTCCTGCTCGGCGCGCAGATAGCGGTCGAGGCCCTGGATCGGTTTGTGCGGGCCGGTGCCGAGGCCGCGCAGGATGTCCTCGTGGCGGGCCTTGAGCTGCGGTTCCGCGTACAGGGAGGCGGCCATGGGGAACGTCTCCTCGTAGAACAGGGCCGCTTCGCGCGCGATGTCGGTGAGGTTCTCCTCCACGGTGCGCTCGGGGTTGCCGACGCCCTCGGTCAGGAGGCGGCCGAGGAGGGAGCCGAGCTTCGGGAGACGCTCCTCGAGCACCGTGACGAACAGCTCCTCCTTGTTGGCGAAGTACTTGTAGAGCGCTGCTTCGGAGCAGCCGGCCGCCTTGGCGATCGCCTTCGTGGTGGTGCGGGCGAGGCCGATGCTCAGCATGAGGGCGTGAGCGGCGTCGACTATGCGGACGCGGGCCGGCTTCTGTTCCATGCGGTCTCCCACGGGCTCGGGCTTGACGGGTGAGTGTGCGCTCACTCACCCTAGAGGACACAAGGGTGAGTGAATACTCACCCACCTGCTCGCGCTCTGGAGGATTCCCCATGCGGCTCACGGTTTTCGGCGCGACGGGCGGCGTCGGTCAGGAGATCGTCCGGCAGGCCCTGGCGGCCGGACACGAGGTGACGGCGGTGGTGCGCGACCCCGCGCGGTTCACTCTCACGGGTGATCGTCTGGAGGTGTTCCGCGCGGATCTCGAGGACCCCGAGGCGCTGCGTCCCGCGGTCGCCGGGCGGGACGCGGTGCTGTCCGGGCTCGGCGCCCGCAGCCGCGCGGACGCGGGCGTCGCGACGCGGCTCACCCACACCGTCCTGCGGGCGATGGACGCCGAGGGCGTCCGGCGGCTCGTCGTGGTCAGCGCGGGCCCGGTCGGCCCGGGCCCCGCGGACCCCCCGCTCGCCGACCGGATCACCCTGAAGATCATCAACACGGTCCTCAAGGACGTCTACGCGGACCTGACCGCCATGGAGGCGGAGCTCGCGGGCAGCGCCACCGACTGGACCGCGGTGCGCCCGCCCCGCCTCCAGGACAAGCCGCTCACCGGCACCTACCGCACGGTGATCGGCGGCTTCCCGCGCGCGGGCCGCTTCCTCGCCCGCGCGGACGTGGCCCACGCGATGCTCGCCGCGGTGGACGACCCGGCGACGGTGAAGCAGGGGGTGGGCGTGGCGTATTAGGGCGCGTCCCGGGGGCGTATCCAGTGGGGTGTGTGTCCCGGGGGCGCGTCTAGGTCTTCTCCTGGCCCGGCAGGCTCAAGGTCGCCTCGCGCAGGGCCCGGGTGGCGGCGGCCAGTTCGCCCAGGTCCGTGGCGGGGGCCGTGACCGTGCCCAGGCTGCCGCCGTCGACCCAGCGGCACAGGTCGAGCTCGCCCCCGCCCGCGAACGTGTGCGCGACGCAGGCCAGCTGGCCGCCCAGGGGCCCCGGATCGGCGTCCAGGGTGGCGGTCACCGACTCTCCCTGTCCCTCGTACCGCTCGCGCAGCGCGGACTCCAGGTCGGCGGGCACCTGCGCGCGCAGGTCGCCGACGGCGCCGGCCGCGACGAGCAGGTCGCCGGTGTCCTCGTCCCGGTAGGCGGTCGCGAACAGGTCTGCGTCGACGGGCAGCGCGACGTCCTCGAGCAGGTCCGCGGCGCCCCCGCCCACTTCGTCGGGCTCCTCCCGCATGCCGTGGAGGGTCTTCGGGGGCGCGGCCGCGTAGCGGGGGTACGCGTCCCGGTCCGCGGGCCCGCCCGCGCTCCCGCCGGCGTCCGCGCTCTGCCACGAGAGCGATCCGACGGCCGCCGCGACGGCCACCACCAGGGCGAGCGCCAGAACCGTCCGGTCGCGGCGCGTGGGCACCGCCGGACCGGGGGCGCCGGGGGCCGGGTGCGCCGTGCCCGAGGGCAGACGCTCGCGCACGCGCCTGCGGGCGGCGGCCAGCAGCGCCCCGGTGTGCCGGAACGGTACGGAGAACAGCAACGCGCCCGCGCACGCGTACCCGGGCAGTCCGAGCGCGGGCACCGCGAGGAGCCAGCCGCCCACGAGGAGCGCGAGGACCAGGGCGGCGTCGTAGGGCGCCCGCACGATGCGGCGGGCGAGGCCCGCACGGGGTCCCGCCAGCACGCGCAGGGTCTCGGCCCGCACCGCGAGCCGCTCGTCGTGCGGCCACGCGGCGGCGGCCTCGGCGGTCTGCGTGAGGGCCGTGTCCAGGTCGGCGTGGCCGGTCAGCGCCGCGCGGGCGTCCTGCCGCTGGAGGTAGGCGGCGGACGGGCCGCGACGGGCGGACGGGAGGGCCCCGTCGGCCTGTTCGGAGGCGGCGAGCCGGTGCGCCTGCGGCGAGTCGGGCGCCAGTTCGCGCAGCCGCTCCCCCGCGCGCCGGCCGCGGGCCCGGCGGCCCGGCTGCTCCATGACGTCGCCGGCCAGGCCGAACTCGGCGTGGGCGAGCAGCAGGTCGAGGTCGTCGGGGAAGGCGTCGAGGCCCGCCCGGTAGGCGCGCTCGGCCGCCTCGTCGTGGTCGTCGTCGTCCTCCGCCAGGTGCGCCCGCCCGAGGACGAGGTACAGGCCGGCGTGCGGCCCCGTCCCGTCGAGCGCCGCGGACGCCGCCTGCCGCGCGCGTCCCGGCTCTCCGGAGCGCAGCAGCTCCTCGGCGTGCTCGTGTGCGGGCAGCACGGGGTGCCCGCCGTTCTCCTGCATGTGTGGTCCCCACCCCTGAGGTACGTGCCGAGTGTCTCGACGCCGCCACTATCCGGGGCGACCGCCCGCGCGGTCAAGGAGAAAAGTGCAGCTCAGAGCTGCACGCCCACCGTCACCGGCTCGTTGACCAGCGTCACGCCGAAGGCCTCATGGACGCCGGCGACGACCTCGCGGGCGAGCGCGAGGAGGTCCTCGGTGGTGGCCTCGCCGCGGTTGGTGAGGGCGAGGGTGTGCTTGGTGGAGATCCGGGCGGGGCCCGCGCCGTAGCCCTTGGTGAAGCCCGCCTTGTCGATCAGCCAGGCCGCCGAGGTCTTGGTCAGGCCCTCGCCCGCGGGGAACGCGGGCGCCTTCGCGTCCGGGCCCAGACGCTCCTCCACGCGCCCGTGGAAGGCGGCGAACTGCGCCTCGGTGAGGATCGGGTTGGTGAAGAAGGACCCGGCCGACCAGGTGTCGTGGTCCTCGGGGTCGAGCACCATGCCCTTGCCCGCGCGCAGCTTCAGGACGGTCTCGCGCGCGGTGGCGGCCGGTACGCGGTCGCCGGCCTCGACACCGAGGGTGCGGGCGGTCTCGGGGTACTTGATCGGCGCGCTCAGGCCGCCCGCGTCCTCCAGCTCGAAGCGGACCCGCAGGACGACGTAGCGGTCGGGCTCGGCCTTGAAGCGGCTGTGCCGGTAGGAGAACGCGCAGTCCGCGTTGGGGATCACGACGGTCTCGCCCGCAACGCGGTCGTAGGCGACGACCTCGGTGATGGTCGAGGAGACCTCCTGGCCGTACGCGCCCACGTTCTGGATCGGTGTCGCGCCCGCGGAACCGGGGATACCGGCGAGGCACTCGATGCCCGCGAGTCCGGCCGCGACCGTGCGGGCCACGGCGTCGGTCCACACCTCGCCCGCCGCCAGCTCCAGGCGGGTGCCGTCGAGCGCGAAGCCCTGTGTGGCGATGCGCAGGGCCGTGCCCGCGAAGCCCCGGTCCCCGATGACGAGGTTGCTGCCGCCGCCGACGATCAGCAGCGGGGTGCCCGCGGCGTCGGCCTCGCGCACCGCGTCGATCACCTCGGCGTCGGTCGTCGCGGTGATCAGCCGGGTGGCGGGCCCGCCCAGCCGGAAGGTGGTCAGGGGGGCGAGGGGGGCGTCGTGGAGTTCCTGCACGCGCCCAAGGGTACGAGAACGGCCCCGCCGGGTGGACGGGGCCGTGCCGGTCGGGACGCCGCCCGCGCTCACCGGAAGCGCCGCAGGACGTCCTTCCAGTCGAGCGGCAGGTCGTCGGTGCTCGCCTTCCAGGTGAGGAACTCGGAGTCCTTCATCTGTCCGCGCAGGCCGGCCGCGACGGGCCGGTGCGGCTCGGAGGCGGCGAACTCCTTGAGCGCCTTGGGCGACTCCCACGCGGACAGCGTCCAGAAGGTGCGCTTGAGGGGCTGGGCCTTCAGGGTCGCGCCGTACGCGCCGGGCGCCCGGCTCACCTGGCGCCAGATCACGGGCGTACGGAGAAAGAACTTCAGGGCGCCCCACAGGGTGCGGGTCTCGAAGCGGGAGGCGAACACGGTGGCCTCCGCGCGCGTGGGCGGCGGGTTCGGGACGGTCCAGGGAAGCGTGGGCATGACGTCTCCTGTTCGCGGGGTCAGGCGTTCTGCAGGGCTCGCTCAGGCTGCTCGCCCCGCGCCTCGGGCGGGGTGCGGCGGGCCCGCGGGATGTACAGGGCGGCGATTCCGGCCAGGGCGACGACACCGGCGCCGACCCACAGGGCGGGTTCGATGCCGTCCACGAACTGCTGGGCGGATCCGTAGCCGCCCTGCGCCGCGAAGATCGAGGACATGACGGCGATGCCGAGGGCGCCGCCGACCTCGCGCAGCGCGTTGTTGGCGCCGGAGGCGATGCCCTGCTCGTGGGCCCGGACGCTGGACATGACCAGATGGGCGGCCGGCGCGAAGTACAGGCCCATTCCGACACCGCTGATGATCAGGGCGGGCAGCTGGGCCGCGTACGAGATGTCGGTGGTGACCACGGCGGCGAACCAGCCGAGCCCGAGCGCCTGGAGCAGGAGTCCGGCGGCGACGACCGGGCGGCCCCCGATCCGGTCGGCGAGGATCCCTGCGACCGGCGCGACGATCATGGGCATGCCGGTCCAGGGCAGCATCCGCAGGCCCGCCTGGGTGGGCGAGTAGCCGAGGACGCCCTGCATGAACTGGCTGAGCAGGAAGATCGAGCCGAACATGCCGAGGAACATCAGCAGGCTCGCGAGGTTGATGCCGGTGAAGGCGCGGGAGCGGAAGAGGCGCATGGGGAGCATGGGGTTCTGGGCGCTCATGCCGTGCCGGACGAATCCGGCGAGCAGTGCGGCGCCGGCGAACAGGCCGGTCAGCACGAGGCTGTCGGTCCATCCGACGACGGGGGCGCGCACGAGCCCGTAGACGATGCCGAAGAGGCCGCCGCTGGCGAGCACGGTGCCGACGAGGTCGAGCCGCGCGCCGGAGCCGTACGACTCCTGGAGGCGCAGCCGGGCGAGCGGCAGCAGGGCGAGGCCCAGCGGGACGTTCAGCCAGAAGATCCAGTGCCAGGAGATGTGCTCGGTGAGGCTGCCGCCGATGAGCGGTCCCGAGGCGACGGCCAGCCCGTTGACGGCGCCCCAGATCCCGTACGCCATACCGCGCTTGGCGGCGGGCACGGCGGCCGTCAGGAGGGTCAGCGTGAGCGGCATCATGATCGCGGCGCCGACGCCCTGGACCGCGCGGGCGGCGATCAGGGAGCCGATGCCGGGGGCCATGGCCGCGGCGGCGGAGGCGCCGGTGAAGACGGTGAGGCCGACGAGGAAGAGCCGGCGCCGGCCGAACCGGTCACCGAGCGCGGCCCCGGTCATGAGCAGGACGGCGAAGGTGAGCGTGTAGGCGCTGACCGCCCATTCGAGGTCGTCCAGGGCGCCGCCGAGGTCCTCGCGCAGGGACGGCAGGGCGGTGGTGACGACGAGGTTGTCGAGGGCCGCCATGAATCCGGCGACGCTGGTCAGGACGAGGGCCCAGACGGTGCCCCCGCGGCGCGGCGGCGCGCCCGGTGTGGTGAGTGTTCCCTGTGACATGCTTCCCCCTTGCACTTTCAGGTTAGTTATTGATGACTAACTTTTACGCTCATGCGTCATCCACGCGACCTCCGGAGAGCAGGTCCGGGCGGACCCCCGCGCGCTACGCGGGCCCGTCCGGGGCCGGAGCCGGGGCCGGCGTGAAGCCCGCCCAGACCCGGTGGTCGGGCGGGAAGCCCATCGAGACCAGGACGTTGATCAGCATTCCGTAGGCGAGGAACTCGGTCGTCTCACCGACGTCCGCACCCAGCGCCAGGTGGGCGGTGTCGTACATCTCCATCCAGCCGGCCCGCAGCGCGTCCCCGAGCTCCCGGTCCCCCGAGGCCTCGGTCGCGGCCACCGCGACGTACATCTGCATCTGCATGAGCAGGACGTCCGGGTCGTCGGCGATCAGCGCCCGGTACGCGTCCCCCATGGCCAGGTGGGCCGATTCGGCCTCGAGACCCTCGGAGGCGGCACGGAACACCTCGATCGTCCGCTCGCAGCAACGACGGGCGGCCGCGAGGAAGATCGCCTGCTTGCCGGGGAAGAGACGGAAGAGGTACGGCTGCGAGACACCCACGCGCTTCGCGATCGACTCGGTGGACGTCCCGTGGTAACCGCCGCGGGCGAACTCACTCATCGCCGCCCGCACGACGCTCTCACGCCGCTCCTCCGCACTCATCCTTGCCATGCCGATAAAGTTAGTGGCTAATCACTATCTTCGTCAAGGGACGCAGGAGGCGAGCCCGCGCGAGCGAGCCGTACGGAGGCGGAGACCCAGGGGTACGCGTAAGGGGTGCTCCCCATGGGAGAGCACCCCTTACTCCCGCGGAACCCCCCGCGGAACCGTCGCAGAACCCCCGCGGACGGCACACCGGTCAGCCGAGCTGGACCACCGCGCGCGACATCCCGAGGACCTTCTGGCCCGCGCTGGTGGCGAGCAGGTCGACCCGCACGCGGTTGTCGTCGAGCTTGGCGGCGACCTTGGCGCTGACCTCGATCGCGGCACCCTTGTCGTCGTTCGGCACGACGACGGGCTTGGTGAAGCGGACGCCGTACTCGACGACGGCGGCCGGGTCGCCGGTCCAGTCGGTGACCACACGGATCGCCTCGGCCATGGTGAACATGCCGTGCGCGATCACGTCCGGAAGTCCGACCTCGACCGCGAACTTCTCGTTCCAGTGGATCGGGTTGAAGTCGCCGGAGGCGCCCGCGTACTGGACGAGCGTGGCGCGCGTCACGGGGAACGTCTGCGCGGGCAGTTCGGTGCCGACCTCGACGTCGGCGTACTTGACGGTCGTCGCCATGGCGATCAGGCCTCCTCTGCGGCGCGCGAGACGAGCTTGGTCCAGGCGGTCACCACGTGGGCGCCGGCCTCGTCGTGGACCTCACCGCGGACGTCGATGATGTCGTTGCCCGCGAGGGACTTGATGCCCTCGATGGTGGAGGTGACGGTCAGCCGGTCCCCCGCGCGCACCGGACGGCTGTAGGCGAACTTCTGGTCGCCGTGCACGACGCGGCTGTAGTCCAGGCCCAGCTCCGGGTCGTGGACGACCTCACCGGCCGCCTTGAACGTGATGGCGAACACAAAGGTCGGCGGCGCGATCACGTCGTCGTGACCGAGCGCGACCGCGGCCGCGCGGTCGACGTACGCGGGATTGGTGTCCCCCACCGCCTCCGCGAACTCGCGGATCTTCTCCCGGCCGACCTCGTACGGAGCGGTGGGCGGGTAGGTCCGCCCCACGAAGGACTGGTCGAGCGCCATGGATCGGCACCTCCTGGATAGAACGACACGAGGCCGCCCCCTCGGGAGGGGACGGCCTCGTGTACGAGCCTGATTTATCGCGTTTCGCGGTGCGCGGTGTGCGCATTGCAACGCGGGCAGTGCTTCTTCATCTCAAGACGGTCCGGGTTGTTACGCCGGTTCTTCTTGGTGATGTAGTTCCGCTCCTTGCACTCCACGCAGGCCAGCGTGATCTTCGGGCGGACGTCGGTGGCAGCCACGTGAGTGCTCCTTGACGAACGGGATAGATGGTTTAACGCATAGAAGAGTAGCCGATCGAAGGACCGACCCCACAATCGGCTACTGTCAGTAGCGGTGACCGGACTTGAACCGGTGACACAGCGATTATGAGCCGCTTGCTCTACCGACTGAGCTACACCGCTTTGATACTCGAACCGCTAGCGGATCTTGTACCAGAGCCCCAATGCGGAATCGAACCGCAGACCTTCTCCTTACCATGGAGACGCTCTACCGACTGAGCTAT
>NZ_WWIA01001055.1 GCF_009870065.1 Streptomyces sp. SID5785
GCCTCCGGCTCCCCGACGGCGGGCGCCTCGGCGGCGGGCGTCGACACCGTCCGCGTGGCGCGACGGCGACGGCGCGGCGCAGCGGGCTCCTCGGCAGGGGTCTCGTCGTCCTGCACCGGCTCGGCGGCGGCCACAGGCTTCACGGCCTCCGGCTCGACGACGGCGGGCGCCTCGGCGGCGGGCGCGGACACCGTCCGCGTG
>NZ_WWIA01001056.1 GCF_009870065.1 Streptomyces sp. SID5785
TTCTCCGACGAACAGGCCCTGGCCCGCTACGCCCAGGCCCGCGGCGAGTACACCCGCGAATGGACGTACCGCACGATCCTGGGCGCCCGCCTCCTCGACGTGGCGGTCCCCGCGGCAGGCGTGCCCTGCGGCGTCGCACTGGACTGCGCCGACGGACCCGACGGCATGGTCTTCCCGCCGGTCATGGGCATCGTCCCCGACGAAGCCGCCGTCGACCGCGACACCGGAACCGACACGGACACGGACACGGACACGGACCGTACGGGCAGGTGAGAGACCCGTCGCGTGCCGGGAGACACTGTTCCCGTGAAGAGTGAAGACATTCCGTTCCTCGGGGGGCCGCTCGACGGGCGGACGCTGCCCGTCATGGTGACCGCGACCGGCAATCCGCCCAAGGTGTACAAGGTGCCGGTGCCCGACCTGGAGGGGGACGGGCCCGCGACCGTGCTCGTGTACCGGCGGGAGCCGGTGCCGGACGGCCGGGCGGTGCGGCTCGTGCAGAAGTGGCGGTACGTGTTCGTGCCGGACGGGAAGACCGGTACGGTCCTGAAGTGGCCCTGGTCGAAGGGGAGCTCGAAGGAGAGCCCGGAGACGGGCGGGAAGTAAAGACGCCGCGCCGCGCATCGCCTGGAGGGATGGTGGAGTTGGGCCGCCTCGCGCAGCCCGGCGCGCTTCTCGTACGACAGTCTGCTGATGTACACGGTGCGGGGCACAGGGGCTGGCCCGCACCGGAGGTGATGAGGTGTCAGGGAGGCTGGTGCGGTGGGCGTGCACGGCGGCCGTCGCGGGGGCGCTGCTCGCGCCGGTGCCCGCGGGGGCTGCACCCGGGCCCGGACCGGACACCGGAACGGACACCGGGCAGGACGCCGGGCAGGACCGTTCCGTGGCCGGGCTGCTGACGGATCTTCAGGGGCTGTACCGGAAGGCAGAGCAGGCCACCGAGGCCTACAACGCCACCGAGGAGGAGCTCAAGAAGCGCCGCAAGGCGGCCGACGGCCTGGCCGCGCAGCTGGCCCGCGCCCGGGGCGACCTGCACAGCAGCCAGGTCGCGGCGGGCCGGATGGCGCGGGAGCAGTACCAGGGCAGCAGTGACATCTCCCCGTACGTCCGGCTGCTGCTCGCCCGCGATCCGCAGCAGGCGCTCGACCAGGGGCACGTCCTGCGGCGGGCCGCGAAGGAGCAGCAGGCGGCGATCGCGCGTCTGGTGGGCCGGGAGAAGAAGACCGACGGTCTTGCCACCGAGGCGCGGGCCGCGCTCGACCGGCAGTTGCAGCTCACCGCGAAGAAGCGCAAGGAGCGGGACTCCGTGCAGAAGCGGCTCAAGGACGTCGAGGAGCTGCTCGCCTCGCTGAGCCCCGACCAGCTGGCCGAGCTGGCGAAGCTGGAGAAGAAGGGGACGGCCGACGCGCAGCGGGAGTTCGTGGCGTCGGGGGCGCTGAGCTCGGCCCCGCGCTCCCCGTCGACGGCCGGGAACGCGGCGCTCCGGTACGCCGTGGAGCAGATCGGCAAGCCGTACGTGTGGGGCGCGGAGGGCCCCGACTCCTTCGACTGCTCGGGGCTGACCTCGCAGGCGTGGGGGCACGCGGGCAAGACGATCCCCCGCACCTCGCAGGAGCAGTGGGCGCAGCTGCGCCGGGTGCCGATCGGTGAGCTGCGCCCCGGTGACCTGGTCGTCTACTTCCCGGAGGCGACGCACGTGGCCCTGTATCTCGGCGACGGCATGGTGGTGCAGGCCCCGCGGCCGGGGGCCCGGGTCAAGGTGTCGCCGATCGCGGCGAACCCCGTCCTCGGCGCGGTCCGGCCGGACCCGGCCGCGGACGCGATGACCGGGTACCGGGCGCCGGCCCTGCCGGAGGGCGCGACGGACGGCGACGACACCGGGTACGCGGACACCGGGGCGCCGCCGTCACCGTCGTGAACGGGCCCGTTACGCGAGCGAGCCGAGGTAGGCCTCGGTCTTCGCCGGGTCGTAGAAGAAGTTCTCGAAGTCGGCCGGGTCGTTGAAGCCGTTCGCGAAGCGGTCGGCGACGGGCTGGATCTGGCCGGCGGCGCCGAGCAGGTTCAGGACGTGCTCGGGCGGGGCCTGGAGCATCGTGTTCGTCCACTTGGTGACGTGCTGCGCGGTGTCCCAGTACCGGTCGAACGTGGCCTGCATCCAGTCCTCGTCGAAGGGCTTGTCGCCGTGCTCGACGATGGAGTCGAGGTAGGCGGCGGCGCACTTGGAGGCCGAGTTGGAGCCCTGGCCGGTGATCGGGTCGTTGGCCACGACGACGTCGGCGACGCCGAGGACCGCGCCGCCGCCGGGCAGCCGGCCGATCGGGTTGCGCACGGTGGGGGCGTACCGGCCGGCGAGCGTGCCGTTGGCGTCGGTCAGTTCGACCTTGGTGGCGCGCGCGTACTCCCAGGGCGTGAACTTCTCCATCAGCTCCAGGGTCAGCGCGAGGTGCTCGGAGGGGTCCTTGACGCCCTTGAACGCGTCGAGCGGGCCGCCCGGGATGCCCTCCCAGAAGAGGATGTCGGCGCGGCCGGACGTGGTGAGCGTCGGCATGACGAAGAGCTCGCCGACACCGGGCACGATGTTGCAGCGGACCGCGTCGAAGTCGGGGTGCTCGGGGCGCACGCCGAGGCCGTGCACGTAGGCGACGGCGAGCGCGCGCTGCGGCTCCGTGTACGGGGAGCGGGCGGCGTCGCGGCCGAACATGGAGACCAGCTCGCCCTTGCCGGCCGAGACCAGGACCAGGTCGTACGTACGGGAGAAGTAGTCGAGGTCGGAGACCGCCGCGCCGTGGATGACGAGCTGTCCGCCGCGCTGGGCGAAGGTCTCCATCCAGCCGGCCATCTTCACGCGCTGGTCGACGGACTGCGCGAAGCCGTCCAGCCTGCCGACCCAGTCGATGGCCCGCTGGGTGGGGCCGGGGTCGTGCGAGCCGGGGGCGGCGACGGAGACGCCGAGGCCCTCGATCCTCGGGGCCTGCGACTCCCAGAAGTTGAGCTGCAGGTCACGCTCGTGCTGGAGCGCGGTGTGGAACATGCACTGCGTCGACATGACCCGGCCGGAGCGGATCTCGTCGGCGGTGCGGTTGGACATCAGGGTGACCTCGTACCCGTGGGACTGCAGGCCCAGGGCGAGCTGGAGACCGGACTGGCCGGCTCCGACGACGAGTATCTTCCGGGACATAGCGGCTGCCTCTAACTGGCGGGGAATCTGGGGGAACTGATTATGCGGGGGTGGCGTCGAGGGCGTGGCCGACCAGGGAGAGCAGTGTCTCGACCACGGATATGCGGCGGCGCGCGTCCATGATCAGTACGGGCACGTGCGGCGGCACGGTGAGGGCCTCGCGCACGTCGTCCGGCTCGAACTCCTCGGACCCGTCGAAGTGGTTGACGGCGACGACGTAGGGCAGCCCGCAGCTCTCGAAGTAGTCGAGGGCCGGGAAACAGTCCGAGAGCCGTCGGGTGTCGGCCAGGACGACGGCGCCGATCGCGCCGCGCACCAGGTCGTCCCACATGAACCAGAAGCGCTGCTGGCCCGGCGTGCCGAACAGGTACAGGACCAGGTCGTCGTCGAGCGTGATGCGGCCGAAGTCCATCGCGACGGTCGTCGTGAGCTTGTCCGGGGTGTCGGAGAGGTCGTCCGTGTCCTCGCTGGCCCGGGTCATCAGCGCCTCCGTCTGGAGGGGCTGGATCTCCGAGACGGCGGTGACCAGGGTCGTCTTGCCGACCCCGAACCCGCCGGCCACGACGATCTTCGTGGCGATGGGGGCCCGGCTCCTGTCGGTCTGCCAGGCCTGCAACTGCTCCTCTTCGTCGAGGAGTCCCGACGTGACGTCGGCGTTGACGTCAGAGACGGCGGAGTCCACTCAGCACCCTTTCGAGCAGCGCGCGGTCCGGCTGTCCCGGGCCGTGACCGGTTCCGTACACGCGGATCTTTCCCTGGTCGGCGAGGTCGCTCAGCAGCACGCGGACCACACCGAGAGGCATCTTGAGGAGCGCCGCGATCTCGGCGACCGTGCGCATGCGGCGGCACAGCTCCACGATGGCCCGCATCTCCGGCATGATGCCCGCGAGCGTGCCCTTCCCTATCTCGAGGCGCTCGTCGGGGCCCTCGAGAGCGGCCACGAACGTCTCGACGAGGAGCACGTGCCCGAAGCGGGTGCGGCCGCCGGTCAGCGAGTACGGGCGGACGCGGGCCGCCTTGCGGTCGGCGCCGCGTACGGGCAGTTTGCCGGCTGTCATCGGTTGTTCTCCATCGACTGGCGCAGTTCGCTGCGGAGTTCGGGCGTGAGGACGTGCCCGGCACGGCCGACGAAGAGCGCCATGTGGTACGCGACCACGCTCATGTCGCAGTCCGGGGTGGCGTGCACGCCGAGCAGGGAACCGTCGCTGATGGACATGACGAAGAGGCTGCCCTCCTCCATCGCGACCATGGTCTGCTTGACGCCGCCGCCGTCCATCAGCTTGGCGGCGCCGATGGTGAGGCTGCCGACCCCGGACACGATCGTGGCCAGATCGGCGCTGGAACCCTTCGGGCCGCCGCTGCGGTCGACGGGGGTGCCGTCGGCGTGGCCCGGGTCGGAGGAGAGCAGGAGCAGCCCGTCCGACGAGACGACGGCGACGGAGAGCAGCCCTGGCACCTCCTCGACCAGATTGGTCAGCAGCCAGTGCAGATTGCGCGCTGCGCTGCTGAGTGCGCTGGATACAGGGGTGGGCGCAGTCAACTGCTTGCCTCCTCGGCTGGGTCCCCCTTGGCTTCACCGATACGTTCTTCGATCTCGGCCGCGACGTCCTTGCGGCCTTCCTGGGCGCCCCGGTGGAACCCGCCGAGCCGGCGGCGCAGCGCGTCCGCGTCCACGGAGCCGGTGCGCGGCTTCGGGGCGGGCGCCTGGGCGGCGGCCTTCGGGGTGCGCTTGGGCAGGCCCTTGTCCGTGAGGCGCTGGGGCGCCGGTGCGGAGTCGGGGGCGCGCTGGGCGGGCACCTCGGGCGTGACGGGCTCCGGAGCGTGGTCGGGCTCCGGCCGGGTCTGGGTCGGGCTCTGTGCGGTGCCGGGCTGCGGCGCGGCGGGCGCGGACTCCGTGACGGCCTCGTCCGGGGTGCGCTCGTGGGCGTCGGGCTCGTCGGCGTGCGCGGGCGGCGGCACCGGGGCGAGGAGTTCCATCGTGGTCTCGGCGGGGCGCTCCACGGGGAGCGCGGGCTCGACGGGTGCGGTGGCCTCGGCGGCTGAGGCGTCCTCGGCGGGCTCCGTGTCCGCCGGGGCGTCGGCGGTGTCACCGGCCTGCCGCACGGCCTGTTCGGCCGCCGCGATCAGCGGGTCCTCGTCGCCGGAGCGCCCGTCCAGGACGTTCGAGTTGGCCTCGGCCTCGGAGCCGGGCAGGTGCACGGCGGGGGCGCCGCCCGGCATCGGCACGGCGGGCGGCACGGACGCGGCGGGCGCGGCGGCGAACAGCGCGGTGGGCAGCACGGCGACGGCGGCGACCCCGCCCTGCTTCTGCTCGCGCAGCCGGACCCGTACGCCGTGCCGGGCGGCGAGGCGCGCGACGACGTAGAGCCCGAGGCCGAGCCCGTCGGTGTCCTCGGGGTCGTGGGCCTGCTCGGCGCTGAAGGCGGACAGCCGGCCGTTCAGCTCGCGCATCCGGTCCTCGGCCATGCCGATGCCCTCGTCCTGGACGGAGAGCATGACCTCGCCGTTCTCCAGGAGCCAGCCGGAGACCTCGACGGAGGCGTCCGGCGGCGAGAACGAGGTGGCGTTCTCGAGGAGTTCGGCGACGAGGTGGCTGAGGTCGTCGGCGGCGAACCCGGCGATGTGCGCGTGCGGCGGCAGCGCGGCGATCCGCACCCGTTCGTAGCGCTCGATCTCGGAGACGGCGGCGCGCACGACGTCGACCAGCGGGACCGAGCCCGCGTGCTGCTGACCGTGCTCGGCCCCGGCGAGCACCAGCAGGTTCTCGCTGTGCCGGCGCATGACGGTGGCGAAGTGGTCGAGCTTGAACAGCGTGCCGAGCCGCTCGGGGTCCTGCTCGCGCTCCTCCAGGCCCTCGATGACACCGAGCTGGCGCTCGACGAGGCCGAGGGTGCGCAGCGCGAGGTTGACGAAGGTGCCGTGGATCGAGTGACGGGCCTTGTCCAGCTGCGCCGCGGCGTCGGCGAGTTCGCGGCGCAGCGCGTCACGGTCGTCGGCCATCCGCTGCCGCTCGCCGATCAGGTGCTTGCGGTCGGACTCCAGGGTGCCGAGCCGTTCGTGCAGGGCGACGGCGTGTGCGTGCAGGGCGTTGACGGAGCGGACGACCTGGGCGAACTCGTCGTCGCGGCCCGTGAACGCGATCGGCTCGCCGGTGCCGGGCTCCCCCGCGAGGCGGGCCGAGCCGCGGCGCAGCACGGCCAGCGGGCGGGTCAGCGAGCGGGCGGCGCCCATCGCGACGCCGACGGCGGCGAGCAGACAGAAGCCGACGAGCGCGATGCGGATCTCGAGCCCGGTGACGTCGTCGTCGCGCAGCTGCTCCAGGTGCTTGACGCGCTGGTCGCCGAGCGCGGCCTCGGCGCCCCGCATCTGGTCGACGCGGGCGGTGAGCGCGTCGCCGAGCTTCTTGCTGCTGTAGTCCAGTTCGGCGTCGGAGAGGGTGGGCGCGTCGGTGAGCGCGGCCAGGTACTTCTCGGCGCGCTCCACCTCGGGCCCGGTGACCGTGGAGTCGTACGAGGCGGCGGCGCCGGCCGGGGCGGAGTCGCGGAAGTCGTCGAGCGCGGCCTGCGAGCGCACGTGGGCCTGCTGGGCGGCGGAGCTGAGCCCGTCGCGTTCCTCGGCGCCCGCGCCGCTGCCCGGAGCGTCGCTGACGACGGTCCTGGGCAGCCCGGTGACCGGGTCGAGGACGGTGGTGCTCGTGGTGGGCCGGGGCACCGCGTAGGCGGCGAGGAGCAGGCCGCGGGCGGCGGAGGCCTGGTCGACGGCGCGGTCGAGGTCGGCGAGGGCGTGGCCGCCGGCGCCGGCCCGGGCGGGCAGGTCGTCGGCCAGGCGCTCGGCGAGCCGGTGCAGGTCGGTGATGGCCGCGGAGTAGGAGGTGTTCGCCTTGAGGGCGGTCTCCTTGCCGGTGAGGGCGGCGCGGCGGACGGCGGCGATCTCGTCGAGCGTGCGGGTGAGGGAGCCTTCGGCGGTGGCGCGCAGCTCCTCGACCTGGCGGTCGACGCGGCCGCTGTGTTCCTCGCTCAGGCCCTTGCCCTTGGGGCGGCCCGCGGCGATGAAGGCGGTGACCTCGTCGCGCTCGTCGGCGAGGGAGTGGGAGAGGGCGAGCGCGCTCTGGGTGCGCTGCGCGTCGTCGACGAGGCCCTGGGACTCGCTCACCTGGCCGGAGGCGGTGAGGATCGCGGGGGCTCCCGCACCGGCGACGGCGGCGGCGACCACGGCGACGGCGATGACGAGCCGGTTGCGCACCCGGGCCTTGCGGCCCTTGCCGACCGGCGGGGTCGCGGGCGTGGGCACGGGTGCAGAGCCCGGTGCGTCCGCTCCGTCCATGCCGAGGGACCCGTTACCGCCGGAGGTCTTCCGCAACGTCTGGTGCTCGCATTCCTGACTCGTCCTAACCCATGGGCCCGGGTGACGAACAGTCAACACACGCGCCCCTCTGGCATGGCTCCAGACCATTCCAGTGCCGGTGAGCAGGGGGCGCACATCACCTGGCCCGCCACCCGAAGGAGTGAACATCGTGCGGGAGTTGGGGAGCAAGTTCCCCCGGCACGGTCCGGGGGCGACCGCAGCGCGCCCATTGGACGTCTTCGGAAGCCTTTGGCAAGATGCCCCGCCACGCCTCACCGGAGGTGATCATTCCGCCCCAATTCCGGCGCCGTCCGCACCAGGGGACCAGGACTCGCCCTCACTCCGCACACCTGTGAAGGGCCCGTGCAGACTCCGGCAGACTGGCCGGATGCGCATCGAACTGACCACCGAACCCGGTGACCCCGCCCGGCCGAACGAGGACTACGCATCGGTAGCCGTTCCGGCCTGCGGACAGGGTGGATCACTCGTCGTCCTCGACGGGGTCACGCCGCCCGCCGGAGACGACGGCTGTCTGCATTCCGTCCCCTGGTACACGGCCCGGCTCGGCGGCGCCCTCGCGGAACTGTCCGCTTCGCGGCGGGATATGACGTTGCGTGACATCCTCGCGGCCGCGATCCGCCGGACCGCCGACGCCCATCGCGACACCTGTGACCTTTCTCACCCCCGTACGCCGCAGGCAACCGTGGTGCTCGCGCGCTGGGACGCCGAGCACCTGGAGCATCTCGTGCTCTCCGACTCCGCGTTGCTCGTCGAGGCGGTGGACGGCGCGGTGACGGCGGTGCTCGACGACCGCCTCGACCGGGTGCCGCGCGCCCACCTCGTCTCGGACGCGGTGGCCGACGCGACCGTGCGCAACAAGGAGGGCGGCTTCTTCACCGCGGCCGCCGACCCGGACGTCGCCCACCGCGCGGTGACCGGCAGCCGGCCCCGCAGCGAGGTCCGTGCGCTGGCCGCGCTGACGGACGGCGTGACGCGCTGGACGGAGAAGTTCCACGAGGGCGACTGGGCGCAGCTGTTCGCCCTCGTCCGCAAGGAGGGCACCGAGGCGGTGGTCGCCCGGGTCCGCGCGCTGGAGGACGCGGACGCGCAGAGCCGCACGTACCTGCGCCGCAGCAAGACCCACGACGACGCCTCGGCCGTGTACGCGGAGCTCTGAGCGGGTCCGCCGCAGGGCGCCGTCGTCAGGGGCCTCAGGCCTCGGCACCCGAGTTCAGCTGGTGCAGGAGCCGGGCCAGTTCCGCGACCTCGCGGCGGTCCCAGTCGGACAGCTGGCGGACGTAGCGCATGCGGCGGGCGTCGCGGACGCGGCGGAAGTCCTCGCGGCCGCGGTCGGTGAGCGAGACGAGCCAGGCGCGGCCGTCGGCCGGGTCCGGTTCGCGGGCCACGAAGCCGAGCTCCTCCAGGGCGCGCAGCTGGCGGCTCATGGTCGCCTTGCCGACGCCGATGTACCCGGCGAGGTCGGTGGCGCGCTGGGCGCCGCACTCCTCGAGCCGGGCGAGGAGTCCGTACGCGGCGGGCTCGAGGTCGGGGTGGACCTCGCGGGCCATCTCGCCGGAGCTGGACCGGGCGCGGCGCAGGAAGTAGGTCAACTCCCGCTCCAGGGCGAGGAACTCGTGGTCCACCCCGGCGGGCGGTTCACCCGGCGTCGCACCGGCCGCCCTGTCGCGTTCGGCGCCCCGACGCCCGCCGTTCCCGTCTTCGTTCACGTCAGCAGCCATGGACTGTGGTTCCCCGGGTTCCCTGTTCTGAAAGTCTCTGAAAGTTGTCGCCGATCCGCGCCGTCTTCGCAGCTCCGCCAGTATTTCGCAGGAGTAGACCAACGGCACCCTCCAGGCCCTCTTCCCTCGTCCGGGTCTACGTGCGTAGCGTGCTGCATGGCATGTCCACACCATCATCACGGCACCGACATGTCGACAGGTCAGCAAGAGGACAGCACCCGCGGCACCGAACGGCACAGCACAGGTCCCTGATCAGTACCGCTGATCCCCCACGAGGCCTACGGAGGCACTCACATGCCCGTGCACAGACCCGCGACGACCCGGCGCCGGACCCGCTTCGGCGCGGTCGGAACCCTTCTCGCAGCGCTCTCCCTCCTGTTCACCCTGCCGAGTGCGGCCCACGCCGCCGACGTCCCCCAGCGCGGTGAGGCGTTCATGGGCATGGGCGTCGCCGCGCACGACGGCGACACCGGCCGGCCGCCCGTGGACCGCGCCGTCCAGACCGAGGGCGTCGACGTCAGCGGCCACCAGGGCAACGTCGCCTGGTCGACGCTGTGGAACAGCGGCGTGAAGTGGGCCTACGTCAAGGCCACCGAGGGCACGTACTACACGAACCCCTACTTCGCGCAGCAGTACAACGGCTCCTACAACGTCGGCATGATCCGCGGCTCGTACCACTTCGCGACCCCGGACACGACGAGCGGCGCCACCCAGGCCAACTACTTCGTGGACCACGGCGGCGGCTGGTCA
>NZ_WWIA01001057.1 GCF_009870065.1 Streptomyces sp. SID5785
TGGTTCTTGACGCCGGGCAGGGCGCGCTTGGCGATGCCGGTCAGCGTGCCGCCGGGGCACACCTCGATCAGCGCCGTGACGCCGAGCTCCTGGAACGTCTCCATGCACAGGTCCCAGCGGACCGGGTTGGCGACCTGGCCGACGAGGCGGGACACGACCTCGGCTCCGGTCGCCACCGTCCGGCCGTCCTTGTTGGAGACGTACGTGACCGCGGGGTCGGCCGGGGTCAGCGCCGAGGCGGCCTCCGCCAGCGTCGCCACGGCCGGGGCCATGTGCTCGGTGTGGAACGCGCCGGCCACCTTCAGGGGCACCACGCGGCGCACGCCCTCGGGCTTGTCGGCCTCCAGCGCGGCCAGCTGCTCGAGCGTGCCGGCGGCCACGATCTGGCCCGCGCCGTTCACGTTCGCCGGGGTCAGGCCGAGCTTCTCGAGGTGCGGGACGGTCACCTCGGGGTCGCCGCCGAGCAGCGCCGACATGCCGGTCTCGGTGATCTTGGCGGCCTCGGCCATGGCCAGACCGCGGGAGCGCACGAGCTTCAGGGCGGCGGTGTCGTCGAGGACACCGGCGAACGCGGCGGCGGTGAACTCGCCGACGCTGTGGCCCGCGACCGCGCCCGGCGTGACCTCGCCGAGCGCCGAGGCGGAGAGGAGGCCGGCCGCGACGAGCAGCGGCTGGGCGACGGCGGTGTCGCGGATGGCGTCCGCGTCGGCCTGCGTGCCGTAGTGGGCGAGGTCGAGACCGATGGCGTCGGACCACGCGGCGACGCGGTCCGCGGCGCCGGGCAGTTCGAGCCAGGGAGTCAGGAAGCCGGGCGTCTGAGCGCCTTGGCCGGGAGCGACGAGTACGAGCACTCTCACACTCTCTCTTGGGGACGGGCCGGGACGCCCGTGGGGACAGGGACGAAGAACCGAAGGGGGAATTGTAGACCCCCCACAAAAGGCTACGACTGGGTTTCCGCGTCGGCCAGACGCCCCAGGATCAGCGCGATCCGCAGGGTGAACGCCGAGCGGACGTCCGAGGGCGACCACCCGGTGACGTCGGTCACACGTCGAAGCCGGTAGCGGACGGTGTTGGGGTGCACGAACAACATCCGCGCCGCACCCTCCAGACTGCTCGCCTGCTCCAGATAGACGCTCAAGGTCTCCAGGAGCGCGGAGCCGGCTTCCTCCAGCGGTCTGTAGATCTCCTCCACCAGCTGCTCGCGGGCCGCGGGGTCGGAGGCGATGGCGCGCTCCGGCAGCAGATCGTCCGCGAGCACGGGCCGCGGCGCGTCCTGCCACGCCCCGCAGGCCTTGAGCCCGGCCGCCGCGGCGTGCGCGGAGCGGGTGGCCGCCAGCAGGTCGGGCACGACGGGCCCGGCGACCACGGGACCGGCCGCGAACGGGCCGATCAGCGACTTGGCGACGGCCAGCGGATTGTCGCTGCCGCCCGCGATGACGACCAGCCGGTCCCCGAGCACCCCGGTCAGGACCTGCAGCTTCGCGTGCCGCGAGGCCCGCCGGATGGCCTCCACGGTCAGTTCGCTGTCCCCGTCGGGGGCGGTGCCGAGGACGACGCACACGTGCTCCGGCGAGTTCCAGCCGAGCGCGGCGGCGCGGCTCACGGCGCCCTCGTCGGCCTCCCCGGAGAGCACCGCGTTGACCACGAGGGACTCCAGGCGGGCGTCCCAGGCGCCGCGTGCCTCCGCCGCCTGCGCGTACACCTGGGCCGTCGCGAACGCGATCTCCCGCGCGTACACGAGCAGCGCCTCGCGCAGCACGCTCTCGTCGCCCGGCGCGGCCACCTCGTCGATGGCCGACTCCATGACCTCGATGGTGGTGCGCACCATCTCGACGGTCTGGCGCAGGGTGATCGCCCGGGTCAGCTCGCGCGGCGCGGTGCCGAACACGTCCGTCGAGATGGCCTGCGGTGCGTCCGGGTGCCGGAACCACTCGGTGAACGCGGCGATGCCGGCCTGGGCGACCAGACCGATCCACGACCGGTTCTCCGGTGGCATGGCCCGGTACCAGGGCAGCATCTCGTCCATGCGCGTGATCGCCTGCGCGGCGAGCGCTCCGGACGACTTCTCCAGACGCTTCAGGGTCGCCGCGTGCGAGTGGGACTCCGCCGCGGCGAGGGGATGACGGTCCGCCGGTTCGTTCGATGAAGACTGCGCTGATTCCGATGGGGGCACGGGACAAGACTGCCTTATCGGGACGGGACAGCGGAGTGGAGGGTCCTGCGGGACGCCCGCGGGGCCCCCGCGGCCGGGGCTACCGTGTACGCGTGAGAGACATTCGCCGGGCGGCCGGACGCTATCCGGGGGGCGAGCCCGAGGCGGGGATCGAGTCCCGCCACGCCTTCTCCTTCGGCCCGCACTACGACCCGGACAACCTGCGCTTCGGCGCGATCCTGGCGTGCAACGAGGAGCGGCTCGCGCCCGGCGCCGGGTTCGCCGAGCACCCGCACAGCCACACCGAGATCGTCACCTGGGTGGTGCGCGGCGAGCTCACGCACCGCGACTCCACGGGCCACGAGACGGTCGTGCGCCCCGGCGACGTGCAGCACCTCAGCTCCGGGGGCGGCGTGCGGCACGTCGAGCGCAACGACGCCACCGAGCCGCTCACGTTCCTCCAGATGTGGCTCGCGCCCCGCGAGGCCGGCGGCGAGCCCGCGTACGAGGTGGTCCGCGGCATCGCCGACTCCACTCCCTACGACGTGCCCGAGGCGGGCGCGCTGCTGCACGTGCGCCGGCTGGCCGCGGGCGAGCGCACCCGGCTGCCCGCCGCACCGCACGTCTACGTCCATGTCGTGGGCGGCGAGGTGACGCTCGGGGACGCGGACCTGGCGCCCGGCGACGCCGCGCGGCTCACCGCCGAGGACGGCCCCGAGGTGCTCGCCGCGACCGCCGCCGAGCTGCTGGTCTGGGAGCTCGACGACCGCCGCTGACTCAGAGCTCCGCGAGCACCGCGTCGGTGAACGCGGGCCACACCTCGGCGGCCCACGGCCCGAACGCCCGGTCCGTCAGCGCGACGCACGCGGCGCCGGCCACCGGGTCCACCCACAGGAACGTCCCGGACTGGCCGAAGTGCCCGAAGGTGCGCGGCGAGGACGAACTCCCGGTCCAGTGCGGCGCCTTGTGGTCCCGGATCTCGAAGCCGAGGCCCCAGTCGTTCGGGTTCTGGTGCCCGTACCCCGGCAGCACGCCCTTGGTCCCCGGGTACTGGACGGTCATGGCCTCGGCGACGGTGCGCGGGTCGAGCAGCCGCGGGGCCTGCAGCTCGGCGGCGAAGCGCGCGAGGTCGGCGACCGTCGAGACGCCGTCCTTGGCGGGCGACCCGTCCAGGGTGCTGCCCGTCATCCCGAGCGGCTCGAACACGGCCTGCCGCAGATACTCGGCGAACGGCATCTCCGTCGCCTTCGCGAGGTGGTCGCCGAGCACCTCGAAGCCCGCGTTCGAGTACAGCCGCCGGGTGCCCGGCTCCGAGGTCACCCGGTGCTCGTCGAAGGCCAGCCCGCTGGTGTGCGCGAGCAGGTGCCGCACGGTCGACCCCTCGGGCCCGGCCGGCTCGTCGAGCTCGACGGCGCCCTCCTCGTAGGCGACGAGGGCCGCGTAGGCGGCCAGCGGCTTGGTGACCGAGGCCAGCGGGAAGGGGTGCTCCGTCGGGCCGCGGGTCCCGAGCACCGTGCCGTCCGCGCGGACGACGGCTGTGGCGGCGGTCGGCACCGGCCAGTTCTCGATCAAGGCGAGGCTCTGCATGCGTACGAGACTAAAGTGTCAGCCTCATCGAGGGCGCAGGGGTCCGCTCGAAGCCGAGGGCGGCGTAGAGGGGTTCACCGGCGGCGGTCGCGAACAGGTCGACGCGGGCGACGCCGTGCGCGCGGTACCAGTCGAGCAGGGCCTCGACGCAGGCCCGCGAGTAGCCGCGGCGGCGGTGGACCGGATCGGTGCACACGTTGAAGACGTGGCCCGAGGTGCCCGTGGGGTTCCCGGGGCTGCCGAGGCTGTGGTTCACCGTGCCCGCCGCGCATGCCGCGAGGCCCGGGCGCCCGTCCGGTGCGTCGACCACGAAGGCCGTCAACTCCCCGTCCGGGTCGGCCAGTCGGGCCCGCAGCGTCTCGGCCGTGAGGGGCTGCCAGCGCACGTCGTCGCTCGGGCTCATCGCGTCGAGCATGACCTTGCGGAGCCGGACCAGCTCCTCGGCGTCGCCGGGGACGGCGCGGCGTGCGGCAGACATGATCCGCACCGTAGCGGGAGCCCGCCGGGGTTGTCGCGCGGATTGCGCCCGGGGGGTTTCGTCCGGATGTGCTTGCTTGGAGTGCACTCAAGGGTTCTAGCGTGGAGCGCATGACGGTGATGGAGACCACCACGCCCCTGCCGACCCCGGACGCCGCACCGGCCCGGGTCGACGTCTGCGCCGCGGCGCCCGATCCCCACCCGCGCCCCGACGGCCGGGACCGCTACACGATCAGCGAGGTCGTCCTCCACACCGGGCTGACCGCACACACCCTGCGCTGGTACGAGCGGATCGGGCTGCTGCCCGACGTCGACCGCTCGCACACCGGCCAGCGCCGCTACAGCAACCGGGACCTCGACTGGCTCGCCTTCGTCGGCAAACTGCGGCTCACCGGGATGCCGGTGGCCGACATGGTCCGGTACGCGGAGCTGGTGCGGCTCGGCGAGCACACCTTCGACGAGCGGCGCGAACTGCTCGCCTCGACCCGGCGTGACGTGCTGCGGCGGATCGACGAGCTCCAGGACACCCTCGCCGTCCTCGACCACAAGATCAATTTCTACGCGGGCGCCCCCGAGGCGCCGGACAGGGGCTGAACGGACATGACGCAGCGCATCGCGACCGCCGAACTCGGCACGGGCGGCCCCGAGGTGGGCGTCCAGGGGCTCGGCTGCATGGGGATGAGCTGGGCGTACGGACCCACGGACACCGACGAGGCGCGGGCCACGCTGGAGCGCGCCCTCGACCTCGGCGTCACCCTCTTCGACACGGCCGACGCCTACGGTGCGGGGGAGAACGAGCGCTTCCTCGCCCCGTTCGTCGCCGCGCACCGCGACGAGATCGTGCTCGCGACCAAGTTCGCCCTGGACTTCAGCCGGGGCGACGGCTACCGGCGGACGGTCAACAACGACCCCGCCTACATCCGCTCGGCCGTCGACGCCAGCCTCGGCCGGCTCGGCGTCGACACGATCGACCTCTACTACATGCACCGCCGTGACCCGAACGTGCCGATCGAGGAGTCCGTCGGCGCCATGGCCGAACTCGTCGCCGCGGGCAAGGTGAAGCACCTCGGCCTCAGCGAGGTCACCGCCGCCGAGCTGCGGGCCGCGCACGCCGTCCACCCGATCGCCGCCGTGCAGTCGGAGTGGTCGCTGTTCTGCCGGGACCTGGAGACCGCCGTCGTGCCCGCCGCCGCCGAGCTGGGCGTCGCCCTGGTCCCGTACTCGCCGCTCGGCCGCGGCTTCCTCACCGGCGCCTTCGTGCACGCGGAGAAGGAGCTCGGCGAGAACGACTTCCGGCGCACCCTGCCGCGCTTCACCGGGGACAACGCCGCCGCCAACGCGGCCCTCCTGGAGCCGGTGCGCGCGGTCGCCGCCGCGCACGACGCGACGCCCGGCCAGATCGCGCTGGCCTGGCTGGACCGGCAGGCGGACGTCTTCGGGCTGCCGGTCGTCCCGATCCCCGGCACCCGCCGCCGCACCCGCGTCGAGGAGAACACCGCGGGCACCCGCATCGCGCTCACCGACGAGGAGCTGCGCCTGCTGGAGCCGATCGCGGCCCAGGTCACCGGCGACCGCTACGCGGACATGTCGAACACGGCGGGCAGCCGCGAGTAGGGCGCACTGCCGCACCGGCCGCGGTCACAGCTCGGCGAGCAGCTCGGCCTTCTTGGACGTGAACTCCGCGTCCGTGACGAGCCCGGCCTGATGCAGCTCGCCGAGGTGGCGGATCCGGTCGGCGATGTCCGCCGGGTCGCGCCGGGCCGGCGGGGCGCCCGCCGGGCTCGCCGAGCGGACCGCGGCGAGCACGGACGCGGCGAACGGCAGCGACTCGTGCACCGGCCCGTAGCCGAGCCCGAAGACCACCGAGGCCGGATCCTGGTCGGCCTGGCCGGGCCGGTCGGCGTCCGCGCCCCGCGGCGTGAGCCGCAGATGCCCCTCGAACAGCTCGGGGGAGCGCCACTCCACCCCGGTCAGCTCGCTCACCGGGAACGTCTTGTCGCCGGCCTTCCACTTCGCCGAGGACGCGCCCGTCCAGAACCAGCGGAACGACACGGCGGCCCCGTCGAACGAGGCCTTCCCGTCGTACGCCTTGAACTGGAGCGGCGCCTTCGGCGGGTCGACCAGCGGCCCGGTGGGCGCCGGCCCGTCGTCGACGAGGCGGGCCCGCAGCTCGTCCGCGTAGTACTCGGCGAGCATCTCGCGCTCGGCGGGCAGCACGAGCCGATAGGGGTCGCACCCCTCCTTGAGCTGTCCCGCCGCCGCGTCCATCAGCGGATCGGCGCCCGGTCTCGGCTCCGCGCGCAGCACCACGGTGCCGCGCTTCCCGGGCGTCAGCGTGACCCCCGCGATCGCTTCCAGCGGGACACGGCGCTCACCGAGTGCCTGGAGCAGCTTCGGCGTGCGGATCCCCCGTTCGAAGCGGATGAGCACGGAGTCGGACGCGAACTCCCAGGCGGCATGAAATCCGGCCAGTACGTCACCCATGCGGCTCATCGTATGCGGCACGAGTCCCTCCGTCGCCTGTCGCGTCGGACCACTGTTCCACCGTTCTCTACGCGCGTCAGGAAGCTGCTGCGCCGGAAAATCCCTTCCGGCAGTCCTCGTGCCCGTCGGCGCAACTCACCGATCGGTACGAGCCAGTTCCGATCTCGGCGAAGTTCCTGAGGCTCTCGGTGCCGGGCACGAAGTACCCGGTGTGCCCCTGCGCGTCACCGGCGGCGAAGACCCGGGCGCCGAAGCCCGAGGAGACCGGGTCGGCGCCGTGCCCGAGGCCGCCGAGCTCCATGTTCGGCACGTCCTGGATCCAGTCGTCGCGGTCGCGCGTCGCCCACACGTGGGCCCCGGTGCCGAGGCCCGAGGCGTGCTCGGCGCGCATCCCGGGGCTGCCGGCCACCGCGATGTCGCTGACCCGCGCGGGCAGCCCGCGCGCCGCGACCCCGCAGACCACGGAGCCGTAGCTGTGGCAGTACAGGGCGACGGAGGAGCGTCCGGGCAGTCCGCGCAGCATCGCGTTGAGCCGCACCGCGCCGTCGTCCGCGCGCATCGAGGTCGCCGCGTCCACACCGAGCCCGGCCGGCGCCGTGTAGTCGGCCCAGGCGATGACGGCGGTCCGCGCGTCCGGGTCGGCGGCGCGCTCGGCCGCGTACAGCGAGCGGGCCATGCCGACCGGGGCGGAGTACTTGCGGAAGGTGCGCTGGAAGGTGAGGACGTTCGTGTCGACGCCGGGGACGACGACGGAGACGCGGCGGGCCTTCGGCAGGTCCCCGAAGACCTCGGCGACGCGGCCCGCGCCCATCGGGTCGAAGGCGAGGATCTTGCGGTCGGCGCCGGACAGCAGCGCGAAGCGTTTCATGCGCTGCCGGGCGTCGGCGTGACCGAGCGAGGACAGGCGTTTGTCGTGGATGCGCTCGTGCTCGACCTGACGGGCCTGCTCCAGGGCGATCCGGTTGGCGCGGTAGCGCAGCTCGACCGGTGCCCCGTTCATGTTGCCGACGACGAGCGGGTAGCGGGCGGCGAGCCCGGCGCGCTGGTGGGGGGTGAGCGAGGCGAAGAAGTGGCCGAGGCGGGTGGGGGAGCCGTCGGCCGAGGGCAGGGCGTGTCCGTTCAGCCGGCCGTGCTCCCAGGCGGTGAGCGCGGTGCGCAGCGGGGAGACGACCGCCCGCTGGTGACGCACCGCGGTCCAGCCGGTGGTCGCCAGCATGACGAACACGACGGCCAGCGCGAGCAGTGCGCGCCAGACGTTGAGTGTGGGGGAGGAGTCGAAGGAAGTCACTGCGGGACACCCTAGGAGAAGCGTGTGCGGCTCCGTGCAGCGGGTGAGGCAGATCACGTTTTCCGGGGGTTATTTGGGTAAAACCGGGCCTAGTTGCGGTCAAGCCTTCACGCTGCGTAGTGCAACGGTGTCACGCGCCGGTACCCGCCGTCACGCCTCGTCGTCGCGCCACCGCTCGCCGAGCGACGGGCCCAGCCGGTCCAGGCAGGACTCGGTCACCGCGCGGATCGCCTCCACGCTGGGGTCGGTACCGGCGCCCCAGAGCCGCCCCGCGAGCCGCATCACGCCGCTGAACGCGGCGACGGCCACGCGCGGCCGCGGATCCGCGTCGACGTCCACGCCCTCGCGCGCCGCGATGATGCGCGCGACCTCCTCCTCCAGCTCGACGGAGCGGCGCAGGTGCGCGGCGAGCAGGGCGGGCGTGGACTCGATCATCCGGTACGTGCGCATGTGCAGCTCGACCGGCACGACCTCCTCGACCCGGCGGCTCAGGTCGTCCCAGGTGCCGAGGACGGTGCCGCGCAGCGCCTCCAGCGGGCTCTCGTGCGCCGGGCGCTCGCGCAGGGCCTCGACGAAGCGCGACTCCACCATGTCCTGCACGGCGAAGGCGGCCTCCTCCTTGTTGGCGAAGTACCGGAAGAAGGTGCGCTGCGAGACCTCGCAGGCCTCCGCGATCTCGTCGACGGTCGTCCGCTCGTACCCCTGTGACGTGCAGAGCTCGAGCGCCGCCCGCAGCAGCGCGTCCCGGGTGCGCTGCTTCTTGAGTTCACGCAGGTTCAATCCGGCCGCCATGGTCCTCTTTCTGGGTGTTTGCGCACCTCAGCATAGTGTGAGCGACCTGACAGTTACCGACTTGTGAAATGCTTTGTCAACTGTCAGAGGCTGTCACTAGCCTCGGAACATGACTAGTCGGACCACCCTCGACAAGGCGGACCGGGTTCCGGAGCCCGAGTCCGTCCCCGCGCCGCCCAAGGGGCTGCGCGGGCACCCCTGGCTGACGCTGTTCTCCGTCGCGATCGGCGTCATGATGGTCGCCCTCGACGGCACCATCGTCGCCATCGCCAACCCGGCCATCCAGAAGGACCTCGGCGCGAGCTTCGCCGACGTCCAGTGGATCACCAACGGCTACTTCCTCGCCCTCGCGGTCACCCTGATCACCGCGGGCAAGCTCGGCGACCGGTTCGGACACCGGCAGACCTTCCTCATCGGCGTCGTCGGCTTCGCCGCCGCCTCGGGTGCCATCGGGCTGTCCGACAGCATCGCGCTCGTCATCACCTTCCGCGTCTTCCAGGGTCTGTTCGGCGCGCTGCTCATGCCCGCGGCGCTCGGCCTGCTGCGCGCCACCTTCCCGGCCGAGAAGCTGAACATGGCGATCGGCATCTGGGGCATGGTCATCGGCGCCTCCACCGCGGGCGGCCCGATCCTCGGCGGCGTGCTCGTGGAGCACGTCAGCTGGCAGTCGGTGTTCTTCATCAACGTGCCGGTGGGCGTCATCGCCCTCGTCCTCGGCCTCGTCATCCTGCTCGACCACCGCGCGGAGAACGCGCCGCGCTCCTTCGACATACCCGGCATCGTGCTGCTGTCCGGCGCGATGTTCTGTCTGGTCTGGGCGCTCATCAAGGCCCCGGCCTGGGGCTGGGGCGACGGCCTGACCTGGTCGTTCATCGGCGGCTCGGTGCTGTGTTTCGTGGTCTTCGCGCTCTGGGAGACCCGGGTCGCCGAACCGCTGATCCCGCTCGGCCTGTTCCGCTCCGTCGCCCTGTCGGCCGGTGTGGTCCTCATGGTGCTCATGGCCATCGCCTTCATGGGCGGCCTGTTCTTCGTCACCTTCTACCTGCAGAACGTGCACGGGATGAGCCCGATCGACAGCGGACTGCACCTGCTGCCGCTCACCGGCATGATGATCGTCGGCTCCCCGCTGGCCGGTGCCATGATCACCAAGGTCGGCCCGCGCATCCCGCTGGCGGGCGGCATGATCCTCACCGCCGTCGCGATGTACGGCATGTCGACGCTCGACGCGGGTACCGGCAGCGGCCTCATGTCCGTCTGGTTCGCCCTGCTCGGTCTCGGTCTCGCCCCGGTCATGGTCGGCGCCACCGAGGTCATCGTGGGCAACGCGCCGATGGAGCTCTCCGGCGTCGCCGGCGGCCTCCAGCAGGCCGCGATGCAGATCGGCGGCAGCCTCGGCACCGCCGTCCTCGGCGCCGTCATGGCCTCCAAGGTCGACAGCTCCCTCGCGGACAACTGGGCCTCGGCCAAGCTCCCCGAGCTGACCTCCACCCAGCTCGACCAGGCCTCCGAGGCCGTCCAGGTCGGCGTCGCCCCGGTCCCGCCGGGCACCCCGGGCGCACTCGCGGGCAAGATCACGCAGGTCGCGCACGACACGTTCATCTCCGGCATGAGCCTGGCCTGCCTGGTGGCGGCGGCCGTCGCGGCCTTCGCCGTCCTGGTCGCCCTGCTCACCAAGCGCGGGGCGAACGCGGACGCGGCATCCGGCGCGGCGCACATCTGACGCCGTCGCGGGACCGTGCCACGAAAGCCCCCGGGTGCTCCCCGGGGGCTTTTCGCTTATCCGGGTGACGCGCCCCGGGCACCTCTTCCCCGAAGTCGATCAAGCCCACCACAGTGAGGGTTCGGCAATTGACCGATCTGACACGGGGGTTGACCCATGCGTACATCCACGACCGCACTGACCGTCTCGGCACTCGCCCTCGCCGCGACGGCCCTCGCACCCGGCCTCGCCACGGCGGCGGCCCCGCCCGCGCTCGGGCCCTGCGCCCAGGGCGAGCTCTGCCTCTGGACGAAGGCCGACTTCAAGGGGGCCCGGCACGTGTACGAGCTGTCCGGTACGGACATCGAGAGCTGCACCGCGCTGCCACCCGGTACCACCGCGGCCTCCGTGGCCAACCGCACGGGGCGGCCCGTGACCACGTACCAGTCCGGCGAGTGCGCGGAGACGGGCGAGTTCCAGACCTATCCGGGCACCGGCACGTGGGAGCCGGAAAGCCCGTACCGGGTACGGGCTTTCAAGATCTGGGAGAACTGAGGTCCCGTCGCCGGGTGCACGCCGGTGGGGGCTGGTCGCGC
>NZ_WWIA01001058.1 GCF_009870065.1 Streptomyces sp. SID5785
TACGAGGACCGTGGACAGGGCCGCGGCCGCCGCGAGCGCGGCGGCGAGCATCCGGGGCCGGGGCAGACGTCTGCGAACGGGCATGTGGGGGCCTCCGCGTTCAGGATTGACGTGGTCACGTCGAAAACGAACCGTCACGGCACGCTAGGCAGGTCCAGACCATTCGTCAATGGGTCTGGACCACTGCCCCCCTCCCGCGCGGCCCACTCCCGGGCCAGCGTCGCGTACACGTACTCGCTCGCCCACCGCTCACCGTCCAGGTCGTTCTCCACGAGGTGGGCCTCCCGGCGCAGGCCCAGCCGCTCGCACACCCGCGCCGAGGCGGTGTTGAGCACATCGAGACGGGCGAAGAGCCGATGGGCGCCGAGTGCCCCGAAGGCCAGACCGGCGGTCGCGCGCGCCGCCTCCGTCGCGTACCCCCGCCCACCGTGCGCCGGATGGAAGATCCAGCCGATCTCGACCTGGCGCGCGCGGGCGCTCTCGAGCTTCAGGACGGTCTCGCCGACGACCCGGTCCTCGTCCTTCGGGCAGACGGCGAGCACGAGCGCCTCGCCGTCCTCGGTCCATGCCGGGGCGGCGGCACGCCGGTCCAGGCTCTGCGCGCACTGGTCGCGGGTGAGCGGGGGCCGGAAGAGGTGGCGGGCGACCTCGGGCAGCCGCTGGTACGCGTACAGGTCGTCGAGGTCGTCGGGCGTGAACAGGCGCAGGCGGAGCCGTTCGGTGCCGAGCGGAAGCGGGAGCGTGGTCATCCCCGCCGTTGTAGACCGCGGGCCGCCGGCCGTGCAATCCGTTTAACAGGGGGGAGAACGGACGCACGGCCGACGGCGGTTCGTCGGGTGCTCACCGTGCCCGCACGACCTGGTGCGCGCCGGTGCTCACCGGTGGCTCGCTACTTCGCCTCGGGCTCCGCCTTCGCTTTCGCCTTCGCCTTGTCGGTGAACTCGCTGGTGTACGTCTTCTCCAGGTCGATCGTCGCGTTCTTCAGGTTCGGGTTGAAGGACTTGAGCACGCGCTGCACCGTCCGCGGGCCGTCGGCCGGCATCGTGCCGTCCTTCGTGAACATCGGCAGCGTGCTCTCGATCGCCTTCACGTACAGGCCCTCGCCGCCCTGCGCGTAGTCGCTCGGCATCTTCGCCGCGATCTCCTTCGCGCTGTGCGTGGACATCCACGCGAGCGTGCGCACGAAGGCGTCGGCGAGCTTCTGGACGGTGTCCTTGTGCTGGTCCGCCCAGTCCGTGTTCATGTAGAGGCTCGACGACGGGTACAGACCGCCGAGCGCCTGCCGGGAGCCCTCCGGGGTGCGCATGTCGACGAGCACCTTGCCGATCTTCTTGTCGAGGATCTGCGCGACGGTCGGGTCGGTGGTCATGCCGCCGTCGATGGACCCCTGCTGCAGCGCGGAGATGAAGGTCTGGCCGGCGCCGACGGCGACGTTGGTGAACCGGTCCACGCTCACGCCGTCGTGCACGCCGAGGTACTTGGTGAGGAAGTCGGTGGAGGAGCCGAGGCCGGTCACGCCGAGCTTCTTCCCCGCGAAGTCCTTCGGCGACCTCAGGTCCCCCGCCGCCTTGTTCGACACGATCTCGACCTCGCCCGGGGTCCGGGCCAGCTGCACGACGGACTCGACGGACTTGCCCTTGGTCTGGAGGTCGAGGGTGTGGTCGTAGAAGCCGACGACGCCCTGGACGTTCCCCGCGACGAGCGAGGTGGTCGCGTCGATGCCGGCGGGCTCGCTCAGGAGCTCCACGTCGACGCCCGCGTCCTGGAAGTAGCCGAGGCGCTGGGCCAGCATCGCGGGCAGGTAGATGACCTTGTCGATGCCGCCCACCATGATCTTGACGTGGTCGCCCTTGCCGCCTGTGCCGCCGCCCTCGGTGGCCTTCGAGGAGACCTCGTCGGCGCAGCCGCCGAGCGCGGCCAGCGCGGCCAGGGCCGCGGTCACGGCGGTGAGACGGACGGCGAGCTTGCGACGGGACATCAGCACTCCTGGAGCAGAGAAGGAAGCGGAGGTGAGGACGTGGCGACGTGGGGACGTGGGGAGGCGGGGATGTGAGGGGTCAGCGGGCCTCGGTGGCGGCCGGCTTCCAGCGGAAGAGCCTGTTCTCGAGGAAGGTCAGCAGCCCCTCGGCGAGCAGGGCGACGACGGCGAGGATGACCATCGCGGCGTAGACCCCGGCGGAGTTGAAGGTGCCCTGCGAGGCGGAGACGAGCAGACCGATGCCCTTGGTCGCGCCGATGTACTCGCCGACGATGGCGCCGATCAGGGCGAAGCCGAAGCTGACGTGGAGGCTGGTGAAGATCCACGAGGTGGCGGCGGGGATGACGACCTGGAAGGTGACCTGCCGGTCGCGGGCGCCGAGGATGCGGGCGTTGTCGATGAGGTGGCGGTCGACCTCGCGGGCGCCCTGGAAGGCGTTGAAGAAGACGGGGAAGAAGACGAGGACGACGGCGGAGGCGACCTTCGAGGCCGGTCCGAGGCCGAACCAGATGAGGAAGATCGGTGCGAGCACGATCCGCGGCAGCGCGTTGAGGACCTTGATGTACGGGCCCATGACGTCGGCCAGGAAGCGGACGCGGCCCAGCGCGATGCCGAGCACGACGCCCGCGACGACGCCGAGGACCCAGCCGAGCAGCGCCTCGTAGAGCGTGTACCAGACCTGTTCGAGCAGGGATCCCTGCGGGGTGCCGTGCAGCGCCCACTGCTGGATCTGGTCCCAGATCTTCGAGGGCATCGAGAAGTTGAACGGGTCGATGACCCCGGCCCGCGAGAACCACTCCCACACGCCGAGGACGCACACGAGTACGGCGGCACGGCACAGCAGCACGAGACCGCGGCGGCGGCGCGCGGCGCGGGCGCGTTCGGCGGTGCGCGCGGAGGGTGCGTCGTCCGTCTTGGCGAGGGGCACGGCGTTCGTGGTGTCAGACGGCATGCTGAGCGCCCCTCTCGCGGGTGATGCGGACCTCTTCGCCGAGCGAGGACCAGATCTCGCGGTAGATCTCGACGAAGCGGGGTTCGAGGCGGATCGACTCGACGCGGCGCGGGCGCGGGAGGTCGATGGTGAAGACCTCCTTGACGGTGGCCGGTCCGGCGGTCATGACGACGACCTTGTCGGCCAGGGCGATGGACTCCTCCAGGTCGTGGGTGACGAAGACGACGGAGGACCCGGTGCCCGCCCACAGCTCCATCAGCTCGTCCGACATGAGGGCGCGGGTCTGGACGTCGAGCGCGGAGAACGGCTCGTCCATGAGCAGGATCGAGGGGTCGTTGACGAACGTGGCGGCGAGGGCGACGCGCTTGCGCTGGCCGCCCGAGAGCTGGTGCGGGTAGCGGTCCTCGAAGGCGGTCAGGCCGACCCGGGCCAGCCACTCGCGGGCCCGCTCCCTGGCCTGCGTCCTGGGGACGCCGCGGAAGCGGGGTCCCGCCGTCACGTTGGACAGCACGGTGCGCCACGGGAACGTGGCGTCCTGCTGGAAGACGAAGCCGACCCGCTCGTCGATGCCGCGCACGGGCGTGCCGGACAGCATCACGTCGCCGTCGGTCGGCTCCTCGAGCCCGCTGACCAGGGTCAGGGTGGTGGACTTTCCGCAGCCGGTCGGGCCGACGACGGCGACGAACTCGCCCTGCTGCACGGTCAGATCGAGATCGTGGACGGCGGTGTGGGAGGCGCCCGAGGGGGTGCGGAAGGCCTTGCGGACCCCGCGCAGTTCGATGGCCGGGCTCGAGGGGTTCGTGCCCGGGGGGCGGTCCGGCGTGCTGCCGGGGATGCGGCTCGTCATGCCGCGGAACGTTAGGAACGGGGCGCCCGGCGCGGAAGTTTTCTCCGGCAACCGCCGATTGTGCGCGTAAAAGGACTTCTGCTCATTGTGCCGACGGCCGCGGGGCCGGGGCTCTTCCCCGGCCGGACGGGGCCGGTTACGGTGCCGTCACCCTCGCGAAACGTCTGGTCGTGCGGGAGAGTTCCCGAAGGCAGGTGTCGACAGTGGCCCGCTTGCGCATCGGCTGGCCGAGGCAGGTGTTCGCCCAGGTTCTGATCGCCCAGTTGCTGATCACCACCGGAGTGCTGTTGCTCCTCACGGGCCTGTTCCTGCAACCGCTGCGCACCCAGCTCGACGACCAGGCCGAGCACCAGGCGCTCGCCGTCGCACAGACCACGGCCGCCGACCCGGAGATCGCGGCGGGCCTCCTCGGCACGCACGCCGAGGTCGGCGGACCGGTGCAGCGGCAGGCGGAGCGGACCCGGCGCGCCACCGGGGCCCTGTACGTCGTCGTGATGGACCTGCACGGCATCCGCTGGTCGCACACGGACGCCCGGCAGGTCGGACGGCACGTGTCGACCGATCCCCGGTCCGCGCTGCACGGGAACGTCGTCCTCCAGGTCGACCGGGGCACGCTCGGCCGCTCGGCCCGGGCGAAGGTGCCGCTGCGCGACGCGGGCGGCGAGGTGATCGGTGCGGTGTCCGTCGGCATCGCGTACTCGGGGGTGCAGGACCGGCTGCTGTCCGCGCTGCCCGGGCTGCTGCGGTACGCGGGCACGGCGCTGGCGTTCGGCGCGGGCGCCGCGTTCCTCGTGGCCCGCACCCTGCGCAAGCGCACCCACGGCGTGTCGGTGGCCGACATCTCGGCGCTGCTCTCGGAGCGCGAGGCGATGCTGCACGCGGTGCGCGAGGGCGTCATCGCGCTCGACGGGCGCGGTCGGGTGCGGCTCGTGAACGACGAGGCGGCGCGGCTGCTCGCGCTCACCGAAGGGGCCGAGGGAGCGGAGGGGCGCGCTCTCGCGGACGTCCTGCCGCCGGGCCGCTCGCGCGACGTGATCGCCGGGCAGGTGACCGGGCGGGACCTGCTCACGGTGCGCGGGAACCGGGTGCTCATCGCCAACCGGATGCCGACCCCCGACGGCGGCGCCGTCGTCACCCTGCGCGACCGCACCGAGGTCGAGCTGCTCGGCCGTGAACTCGACTCCATCAAAGGCCTGTTGGACGCGTTGCGGGCGCAGGATCACGAGCACGCCAACCGGCTGCACACCGTCCTCGGCTTCCTGGAGCTCGATCTCGCCGACCGGGCCCGCGGCTACGTCGCCGGGCTCACCCGGGCGCGGCGCGCCTCGGCCGGGGAGTTCGCGGAGCGGGTCCGGATGCCGATGGTGTCGGCGCTCCTCGTCGGCAAGTCGGCGATCGCGTCGGAGCGCGGGGTGACCCTGCGGCTGTCCGACCGGACGCATCTGCCGACGGGGCTGATCGACGCGCGGGACGTCGTCACCGTGCTGGGCAATCTCATCGACAACGCGCTCGACGTGGTCGGCGGGGGCCGCGTCGGGCGGCCCGTCGTCGAGGTGGAGGCGTTCGTCGAGCGGGACACCGTCGTCGTGCGGGTCAGCGACAACGGTCCCGGGGTCCCGGTGGACCTGCGCGACACCGTCTTCCAGGAGGGGTGGAGCACCAAGGAGTCCCCGGCGCACCGCGGCCGCGGGCTCGGCCTCGCCATGGTGCGCAGCCTCGCCGAGCGCTACGGCGGGACGGCGCGCGTCGCCGCGCGGGCCGGCGGCGGCGCGGTCTTCACCGTCACGTTCCCCGACATCGTGTCCCGGCCCGCGCCGTCCCCGGACCGGCCCGTCCTGGCAGGAGAGCCCTCGTGATCGATGTCCTGGTGGTCGACGACGACTTCCACGTCGCCGAGATCAACGCCGCCTACGTGGAGCGCATGCCCGGCTTCCGGGTGGCGGGGACCGCGCACACCGCCCTGCAGACCCTGCGCACGCTGGAGACCCGCGAGGTCGACCTGCTGCTGCTCGACCACTATCTCCCCGACCGCACGGGCCTCGACCTCGTCCGGGCGCTGCGGCGGCAGGGTGTGCGCAGCGACGTCATCATGGTGACCGCCGCGCAGGACGTCGAGGTGGTGGAGGCGGCGCTGCGCTACGGCGTGCTCCACTACCTGGTCAAACCGTTCACGTTCGACGGCCTGCGCTCGCGTCTGGAGAGCTATGTGGAGCTGCGGCGCTCGCTGCGGGACGCGGGCGGCCGGGCCACGCCGGGCCAGCAGCGCATCGACCGCATCTTCGGCGCGGTGCGTACCCCGCCGGCCGGCGCGGCGGGCCCGGCGAAGGGCTGGTCGGGCCCCACCGCCGAGCTGGTCCACCAGGTCGTCACGGAGGCCGAGGCACCGCTGTCGGCGCAGGACGTGGCGTTCCGCGCGGGCATCAGCCGCTCCACCGCCCAGCGGTATCTGCGCCATCTCCAGGACAACGGCGCCCTGCATCTGACGCTCCGCTACGGGGACGCGGGCCGCCCGGAGCACCGCTACGGACGCACCCCGCCCACGGCCCCGGACCGGGAGGCCCGGGGCACGCCCTAGGAGACGTCCTTGGCGCGGTGGAGCCTGATCTCCTTGTTGGCGAAGAGGTGGACGAAGCCGCAGCGCCAGCAGATCAGCCCCGTCGCGGTCTCGTCGGCCCAGGCCAGGTTGAAGAGCTCGCCGCCGGAGCTGTTGAGTTTGACGCCGCGTTCGCGGAAGAGATCGCCCTTGCACACCTGGCAGGTGATCCACATCTCGCCCAGTGAGGCGCGTACCGGCTTCGCCATGTCGTTTCCCCCGGTCGGTCGGTTCCGTACGGCGATCATGCACCCTGCGGCGCCGCGCCGTCCGTCCGGGGGGTGGGCCGGGCCCGGCCGTCGACGGTCAGGCGGGCGTGCCGTAGACCCCCATCTCGTAGAGGGAGTAGCCCCAGGCCGAGGTGCGTCTGACGCCCTGCATGCGGACGTAGGAGACGGGTTCGCCGGGCGTGAGGCGGACGACGTCGGTGCCGCAGGCGGCCGGGGTGCGGGTGGCGGCGGTGGTCCAGTGGACGCCGTCGGCCGAGGTCTCGACCCGGTACTCGGCGGCACAGGCGCTCTCCCAGGCGAGGGTGACCGCGGCGACCTTCGCGGGGGCGGCGAGCTTGATCCTGACCCAGGAGTCGTCGGCGTAGCCGGAGGCCCAACGGGTCTGGTAGGAGCCGTCGTTGACGTTCGCCGCCTTGAGCCGGTCGAGGTCCTGCTCGACGCTGGAGGCGGTGGCGGTGCCCTGCACGGCGAGGTTCTCGGAGCCGCCGGCGGAGTCCCACAGTTCGAGCATCGTGTCGGCCTGGACGAGGAACGTGTCGAGCACGCCGTCGGCGACCTTCACCGGGGCCTTGCCCCAGGTGTTGCGGGCCGGGTCGACCTTCACCGCGGCGGCCTGTTCCTGGAGGGTGCGGGACTCGGCGAGGAGTTCCCGGGCGCGGTCCACGTCGCCGTCGACGCGGGCGGCGAGGGCGTCGGTCATGGCGACGGCGGCCCGGCCCCACAGCGCGGTGGCGTCGAGCCAGGGCGCGGCGTCGGCGACGAAGCCGGGCTCGACCGAACCGGCGCGGATGCGGCCGGGCGCGGCGGCGATCTGCCGGGCGTAGCCGCGCAGGCCGGAGAGTGCCTCGGTGCGGTCGCCGGCCTTCCATGCGGTCCAGAACCGGTCGATGCGGGCGGCCAGTTGCGGCGCCTGCTCCTGCCAGGGGGTCTCGCCGAAGGTGGGCGCGAGGTGCTCGAGGTCGGCGAAGACGCGCAGCGCGCGGGCGGCCTCGGGGGCGCCGCCCGCGAGGTGGTCCGTGGCGGCCTTCCAGGTGGCCTGTGCGTCGTAGTCGCGGTCGTTCCAGGCGAAGGACGCGGCTCCGAAGACGGCGATCTTGCTGGCGTAGGGCTGGTTCATCGGGTTGGCGACGATGCCGCTGAGGTGCTCCGACAGTCCCGCCTCGCGTTTGTCGTAGGGGGCGAGGAGCAGCCGTCCACTGGTCTGACCGAAGTCGTTGACGGGGTAGTTGTCCCACACGAAGACCTTGCGGCCGAAGAGCCGGGAGGCGGCGTCGGCCTGCTCGTCGGTGATGGCGGGCGGGACGACGGCGGTGCCGGTCCACATGACGACGACGTCGGGGTCGAGTGTCGCGCGCATCGTCTGCTTGTACGCGGTGTCGGTGAGGTCGCCGTACTCGGTGGGGACCGTCTGGAGCGGGTGGGTGCCCTCGTGGGTGGCGACGAAGTTCTTCTGGACGTCGTTGAGGAGGTCGACCTGGGCCCGGGCGGCGGCCTCGCGGCCGGGTGCGCCGTAGGCGGCCTCGTCGCCCGCGCAGTTCCACTCGGTGTAGCTGATGTCGTCGAGCGGGAGGGAGAAGGCGCGCACGCCGAGGTCGTAGACGGCCTGGAGCTTGGTCTTCAGGGCCGCGCGGTCGGCGGGGTCGGAGTAGCAGACCGAACCGCCCGGGGAGAGCGCGAAGGTGAAGCGGACGTGGTTGGCGTCGGCCCGCCGCACCAGGGTGCCGAGTTCGGCGAGCTTGTCGTCCGGGTAGGGGTCGCGCCACTTGTCGCGGTGGTACGGGTCGTCCTTGGGCGCGTACACGTAGGTGTTGGCCTTGACGTCGCCGTAGAAGTCCATCTGGTCGAGCCGTTCGGCGGCCGTCCAGGGCTGCCCGTAGAAGCCCTCGATGGTGCCGCGCAGCGGCATGGCCGGCCGGTCCTCGACGCGGGCGCCCGCGACGCGCCAGCCGCCGCCGGACCGGACGAAGAGCTGGCGGAGGGTCTGCACGGCGTAGAACTGGCCGGTGGCGTCGTGGCCGGCGAGGGCGACCTCGCGCGCCGCTCCGCGTGACGTGACGCGCAGGGCGTAGCCCTCGGCCCTGTCGGGGGCGGTCACCTCGCCGAGGGCGCGGGCGATGTCGGGCCGGCCGGCGGGACCGAGGCGCACGGTGAGCACACCGGCGGGGACGGCGGCGCCGGGTGCGCGGACGTCGACGCGGTCGGCGCCGTGGGCCCTGAGCTCGCGCACGAGGCGGTCGCGGGCGGCGGCGTCGGTCCGGCCGTCGGCGACGACGGCGACGCGCCCGGTGACCTCGGCGTCGCCACCCTCGCGCGCGAGGGACAGCGGAGCGGGCGAGACGGTGGGCAGGGGGCGCTGTGCGGAGGCCGCGGCCGGCTGGGCGGCGTGCGCCGCGGGGCCGAGTGCGGCGAGCTGGCCGGCGGCGAGGGCACCGGCCACGAGCGCGACGCCGAGCGAGCGGGCTCTCTTCGGGGAGCTGTTCGGGGATCTCTTCACGGGTCTCCGATCCGTTCGACGCCCGGTGGCGGCACTCGGGAGGGCGTCAACACCTGTCGTTTTCTGCTCGGTTGACGAGTTCTCAGAGCAAAGAAGAGCACGGGGTGTTCCGCCGGACACCGTGGCACAGCACCCTTGACATGTCTAGACCTCTTGGTCTAGACCATGACGCACACCTCGCCCCGATCGAGCACCGACAGGCCCTAGACGGAGGGCCGCTCCGGGACCGGCAGGCCCTCCGGCTCCTTGACCCGCTTCATGATGATCTGCGAGTTCACCTCCGTGACCCCGCCGAGCGCGGTGAGCCGCTCGATCCACAGTCGCTCGTACGCGGCGAGGTCCGCGACGGCGATCCGCAGCAGACAGCCGGGGCTGCCGAAGAGGCGGTAGGCCTCGATCACGTCCGGGATGTCCTGGAGCGCCCGCTCGAAGGCCTCCACGGACTCCCGGTCGCGGCGCACCTCGATGGACACGAGCACCTCGAAGCCGCGGCCGACCGCCTCCGGGTCGATGACCGCCCGGTACCCCTGGATGACGCCGTCCTGCTCCAGCTGGCGCACCCGCCGCATGCACGGGGACGGACTCAGGCCCACGCGCTGCGCGAGCTCCTGGTTGCTGAGCCGCCCGTCCGCCTGAAGCTCGCGCAAGATATTCATGTCGATCCTGTCCATCGCGCAATCATCTCGCACGCTACGCGCGATGAGCCAGCAGATCAGCAATCGCATTGCGCCTCGTTCGCATTACCCTTGCGATGAACAGCCCTGTCACGCGCCCGTGACCCCCCGCGACCCGTGAGGCAGCCACCATGGAACCCAAGCGCATCACCCTCATCAGCACCGGTGGCACCATCGCCAGCCGCTGGCAGGGCACCGGCTACGCCGCCGACGCGGGCGGGGACACCGTGCTGGCCAGCGCCGCCGTGCCGGACGGGGTCGAGGTCCGGGTCGTCGACCTGTTCAACGTGAACAGCTCGCGGATGACCACCGAGCGCCAGCTCACCCTGCTGCGCACCGTGCGTGAGGTGCTGGCCGACCCGTCGGTCGACGGCATCGTCGTCACGCACGGCACGGACACCCTCGAGGAGTCCGCGTTCCTCCTGGACCTGCACCACGACGACCCGCGCCCGGTCGTCTTCACCGGTGCGCAGAAGCCGCTCGGCGCCACGGACGGCGACGGCCCGGGGAACATGTACGACGCGCTGCAGGTCGCCGCCTTCGCACGGGACCTGGGCGTCCTGGTCGTGTTCGACGGCAAGGTGCACGCGGCACGCGGCACCGTCAAGACGCAGACCCTCGCGGCGGACGCGTTCGCCGACCCGTCGGCCCCCGCGCCGCTGGGCCGGCTCGGCTTCGGCCGGGTCGACATCCGCCGCACCCCGCAGCGTCCGGCGCCGCTGGCCGTGCCGCCCGCCGGGGCCGCGATACCGCGCGTCGACATCGTGATGCACCACAGCGACGCCGATCCGGCGCTGTTCGAAGCGGCGGTCGCGGCGGGTGCGCGCGGCATCGTGCTGGTGGCGACCGGCGCGGGGAACGCGACGCCGGAGTTCGTCGAGGCGGTGGGCTCCGCCGTGGCGGCGGGCGTGCTCGTCGCCGTCTCCACGCGGGTGCCGGCCGGTCCGCTGGCCGAGATCTACACCGGGGGCGGCGCCGTGGACCTCGTCGCCGCCGGGGCGGTGCTCAGCGGGGTGCTGCGGGCCGGGCAGACCCGGGTGGCGGTGCTGTCGGCGCTGCTCTCCGAGGGGGCGGCGGGGGTTCGGGGCAAGCTCGTGCGGGAGCTGCTCGGGGAGGGCGCGGAGGCTGTCGCCGAGGCGGCGTAGCGCCCCGGCTCCGCCGGTTCCTCTTCCTCGTCGCCGGGCGCGGGGAGCTGCGCGACCAGGCCCCGCGCGCCCGCGGCCGGGACCGGCCGGTCAGATCTCCACCGACTCCGCGTTCGGTGCGAGGCTGTCCATGAAGGAGCTCACCGAGAAGACGGCGCGGCCGGCGCCCGCCGGGCCGTAGCCGGGCGGGGACGACAGGCCGAAGTCGTCCATCGTGGAGCGGTACGCGTCGAGCAGCCGGATGTGGTACTCGAGCGGAGCGCCCGCCGGGTTGGCCTTGCCGAGCGGGGTCGTCGGCTCGGGGCACCAGGTGGTGAAGCGCGGGGTGATGCCCTGCGACATGAAGAAGCGCAGCCCCTCCGTGGTGGAGGCGATGGCCTCGTCGACCGTCTTGAAGCCGAAGGGCTCGGCCATCTCGACACCGGCGACGAAGTTCGGGATGACGTTGCGCGCGCCGAAGATCTCCGCGGAGTCGAGGATGCGCTTGTGCCACTCGTCGCGGCCGACGTAGCGCTCCTTGCCCGGGCAGTACATCTTGAACAGGTACTCGTCCCACACCTCGTAGTTGGGGTGGTAGATCTGCACGCCGTAGTCCTTGAAGCGCTGCACGTCGTCCTTGGGCAGCGCCTGCGCGACGACCTTGCCGATCCAGCGGCCCGGGAAGTGCTCCTCGATGGCCTTGGCGTAGCGCCCGTAGAAGTCCGCCTCGTCGAGGCCCTGGACCTTCGAGGTGATGGCGCCGCCGGTGAGCGTGTACGCGGTGGAGGCCTTCGCGGTGTCGTACTGGTCGATGATCGACAGCGCCTCGAGGACCTCGTCGACGTCCTTGACGCCCGTGTAGGGGCGTCCGGCCGCCTTGTGCTGGCGCCAGTTGTGGTTGATGTCGCAGTACTGGCACTCCTCCTTGGCGCCGAAGTACTGGCACACGCGGAACGCGGTCAGGTAGATCAGGTAGCCCCACTGGATGGTGGGGGCCACCTCCATGACCGACTTCCCGTTGGAGAGCTTGTGCCGGTAGTACTCCGGCATCGGGGGCACGCCGACGTCCGAGATGCGCTTCCCGTCGAGGTAGAGGCCGAGCATGCCGTCCTCGCCCGCCGCGACACGGTACGGGGACGACGGGTTCACGCGGACCGAGACGACGGTGCGGCGCAGGTCGTAGGGGCCGCCGGTGAGGACGATCTCCTCGGGCGGGCGGCGCAGCGCGGCCTCGCCCAGCTCGGGCAGGGTGCCGTGGTCGAAGGAGAAGATGAAGTAGGACTTCGGCTTGACCTCGCCGCCCTCGTTGTCACTCAGCGCCGACGGGTCGAACGCCACACCGCCCCGCAGCAGGTCCTCCTTGAAGACCGCCTCCTTGGGGACGTGCGGGAAGCGCTCCATCAGGTCCTCGACCAGCGCCGTGCGGCTCTCCGCCTTGTCGGCCTTCGCGTCCATCCCGTACACCCACTCCTTGTTCCTGCCGGGCCGTGCTTCGCCTCTCACGGTATGCCCCCGGATGTCCCCCGGACCTTCCGGGGGCCCCGCTGCGACCCCCTGGGCGCGCCGGGGGCGTCGTGATCCAATCGCCGGGAGGCCGATTCCCGAAGCCCGAAGAAGGGGGCACCCCCGTGCACGAGCGCGCAGCCACCGATCCCGCCGTCCCCTCCGCCGCGCCCGCAGCGGCCGCACCGGTGAACTGGGCCGGGAACATCGCCTTCTCCACCGACCGGCTGCACCGCCCCGGCTCCCTCGGCGAGCTGCGCGCGCTGGTCGCGGCGAGCCCGCACGTGCGGGTGCTCGGCAGCGGGCACTCGTTCAACCGGATCGCGGACGTGGACGCGGGCCGGGACGGCGCGCTGGTGTCGCTGGCCGGACTCGGCGGCGGGGTCGACGTCGACACGCGCGCCCGCACGGTGCGGGTCGGCGGCGGGGTGCGGTACGCGGAGCTGGCCGCCGCGCTCGACGCCCGGGGACTCGCCCTGCCGAACATGGCGTCCCTGCCGCACATCTCCGTCGCCGGGTCCGTGGCGACCGGTACGCACGGGTCGGGCAATGCGAACCGGTCGCTCGCCGAGGCCGTGCGCGCCGTGGAGATCCTGACCGCGTCCGGCGACGTGGTGACCCTGTCGCGCGGCGAGACCGGCTTCGAGGGGGCGGTGGTCGCGCTCGGCGCGCTCGGGGCGGTGCTCTCGCTGACCCTCGACGCGGAGCCGTCGTACGGCGTCACCCAGCACGTCTTCGGCGAACTGCCCTTCCGGGGGCTCGACTTCGACGCCGTCACGTCGGCCGCGTACAGCGTGAGTCTGTTCACGGACTGGCGCGGGCCGCGGTTCGTCCAGGTGTGGGCGAAGCAGCGGACGCCGGAGCCCGTCGGCTTCCCGTGGGCAGCGCCGGTGGCCGAGGCCCGGCATCCGGTGCCGGGGATGCCCGCGGAGAACTGCACCGAGCAGGGCGGGGTGCCCGGACCGTGGCACGAGCGGCTGCCGCACTTCCGCGCCGGGTTCGTGCCGAGCAGCGGGGACGAGCTGCAGTCCGAGTACCTGCTGCCGCGGGAGTGTGCCGGGGCGGCCCTGGCCGCGCTGGACGCCGTACGGGACCGGATCGCACCGGTGCTCCAGGTGTGCGAGGTGCGGACGGTGGCGGCGGACACGCAGTGGCTGAGCCCGGCGTACGGACGGGACACCGTCGCGTTCCACTTCACGTGGGTCGCCGAGACGCGCCGGGTGCTGCCCGTCGTGTCGCTGGTGGAGGACCCTCTCGCTCGCGATGATGGAGGCCGAGGTCGTCGAGAAGTGCGTGACCCGGCAGGGCATCGCCCTCACGGTCCGCGCCGTCATCGCCTTCAAGGTCGGCAACGACCACGAGTCGATCGTCAACGCCGGTCAGCGCTTCCTGTCCGACCAGGACCAGATGTCCGTCCTGACCGGGCGGATCTTCGCCGGTCACCTGCGCTCCATCATCGGCTCGATGACGGTCGAGGAGATCGTCACCGAGCGGCAGAAGCTCGCCACCGAGGTCCTCGACACGTCGAAGTCCGAGATGGCCAAGATCGGGCTGCACGTCGACTCGTTGCAGATCCAGTCCATCGACGACGGCGACACCGGGTACATCGAGGCGATGTCGCGGCCGCACAAGGCGAACATCCAGCGGGCCGCGCAGATCGCCCAGGCGCAGGCCACGCAGGCCGCCGCCGAGGCGGAGCAGGCGGCGGCGCGCAAGCAGGCCGAGTACGCGCGCGAGACCGCGGTCGTGCAGGCCGAGTACAGCGCCGAGGTCGACCGGGCCAAGGCGCAGGCCGACCAGGCGGGGCCGCTCGCCCTCGCGCACGCGCAGCAGGAGGTGCTCTCCGCGCAGACCGAGCTGGCGCTGCGCCAGGCCGAACTGCGCGAGAAGCAGCTCGTCGCCGAGGTCGTGAAGCCGGCGCAGGCCGACGCGGAGCGGATCCGGGTCCTCGCCCTGGCCGAGGCCGAGCGGATGAAGATCCAGGCCGAGGCCGCCGCCTCGTACGACCGGGTGGCGCTGGACCGGATGCTCATCGACCAGCTGCCGCAGATCGTGAAGGAGGCGTCCGCGGGCCTGTCGGGCGCCAACGTCAACGTGCTGAACGGCGCGGACGGCCTCGGCGAGATCGCGGCCGGTCTGGTCGGGCAGGGCCTGACGATCCTCGACTCGGTCCGCAAGAACCTGGGCGGGGAGCAGGCCGACGGTGCGGCGCCCGGCGCCGCGATCGAGCGGTACCTGGCCACGCCCCGCGGCGGCGACGACGGGCCCGTCGACGTGCGCTGAACGCCGCTCCGCTGCTGGCGGGGGCCCGGCGCGGCCCGCCCCCGGCGGGGCGGTGCCGGGGCCCCGGTAGAGTGGAGCGGTC
>NZ_WWIA01000109.1 GCF_009870065.1 Streptomyces sp. SID5785
GCCCTGCCCGGAGCCCGCGCCCACGGCGCCGACTTCGCCGCGCAGGCCGCCACGCTCGGCGCCGTCGCGGCGCTGACCGACCCGGCGGGCGCCGAGCGCGTCGCCGCCGCCGGACTCGTCCCGCTCGTCGTGGAGAACCCGCGCGGCCGCATGGGCGAACTGGCCGCCACCATCTACGGGCGGCCCGGCGCGGACCTGCTGCAGATCGGGATCACCGGCACCTCCGGCAAGACCACCACCGCGTACCTCGTGGAAGGCGGTCTGAAGGAGGTCCGCTCGACCGGGCTCATCGGCACCGTCGAGATGCGCATCGGCGACGAGCGCATCAAGTCCGAGCGCACCACCCCGGAAGCCACCGATCTCCAGGCCCTGTTCGCGGTCATGCGCGAGCGCGGCGTCGACGCCGTCGCCATGGAGGTCTCCAGCCACGCCCTCGTGCTCGGCCGGGTCGACGGCTGCGTCTTCGACGTCGCGGTCTTCAACAACCTCAGCCCGGAGCACATGGAGTTCCACTCCGACATGGAGGACTACTTCCGGGCGAAGGCGCAGCTGTTCACGAAAGCGCGCAGCAAACAGGGCGTCGTGAACTACGACGACGCGTACGGCCGCCGGCTCGTCGACGAGTCCGAGGTGCCCGTCGTGACCTTCTCCGCCGAGGGCCACCCCGACGCCGACTGGCGCGCCGAGGACGTCGAGGTCGGGCCGCTCGGCTCCACGCTGACCGTCGTCGGCCCCGAGGGCGAACGGGTCACCGCCCGGGCCCCGCTGCCCGGCCCCTTCAACGTGGCGAACACCCTCGCCGCGATCGTCACCCTCGCGGTCGCCGGGATCGACCCGCAGACCGCGGCCGACGGCGTCGCCGCCGTCCCCGGCGTGCCCGGCCGCCTCGAGCGGGTGGACGCCGGGCAGAAGTACCTGGCCGTCGTCGACTACGCGCACAAGACCGACGCCGTCGAGTCGGTCCTCAAGGCGCTGCGCAAGGTCACCGAGAACAAGCTGCACATCGTGCTCGGCTGCGGCGGCGACCGGGACCGCACGAAGCGGATGCCGATGGGCGCCGCCGCGGCCCGGTTCGCCGACACGGCCATCCTCACCTCCGACAACCCCCGCGGCGAGGACCCCCTCGCGATCCTCGCCACGATGCTCGCGGGCGCCGCCGACGTGCCCGCGCACGAGCGCGGAGAGGTCCAGGTCTTCGAGGACCGGGCCGCCGCCATCGCCGCCGCGGTCGCGCGCGCCGAGACCGGCGACACCGTCCTCGTCGCCGGCAAGGGCCACGAGCAGGGGCAGGACATCGCCGGGGTGGTGCGTCCCTTCGACGACCGCCTGGTGCTTCGCGAAGCCATCGAGCAGACCCAGGGATGAAGTTGTGATCGCCCTCTCCCTCGCCGAGATCGCCTCAGCCGTCGGCGGGCAGACGTACGACATACCGGACGAGTCGGTCCGGGTCACCGGGCCGGTCGTCATCGACTCGCGCAAGGTCGAACCGGGCAGCCTGTTCGCCGCGTTCGTCGGCGAGCGCGTGGACGGTCACGACTACGCGCGCGAGGTCGTCGACAAGGGTGCGGCCGCCGTCCTGGCGTCCCGCCCCGTCGGCGTGCCCGCGATCGTCGTCGACGACGTCCAGTCCGCGCTCGGCGCCCTCGCCCGGCACGTGGTGGCCCGGCTCGGCGCCACGCTCGTCGCGCTGACGGGCTCGGCCGGCAAGACCAGCACCAAGGACCTCATCGCCCAGGTGCTGCGGCGCTCGGCCCCGACGGTCTTCACCCCCGGCTCGTTCAACAACGAGATCGGGCTGCCGCTGACCGCCCTGTCCGCCGAGGACGGCACCCGGTTCCTCGTCCTGGAGATGGGCGCCCGCGGCAAGGGCCACATCCGCTACCTGACGGAGCTCACGCCCCCGAGGGTCGGCGTCGTCCTCAACGTCGGCACCGCGCACATCGGCGAGTTCGGCGGCCGCGAGCAGATCGCGGAAGCGAAGGGCGAACTCGTCGAGGCGCTGCCCGCCGACGGCACCGCGATCCTCAACGCGGACGACCCGCTCGTCCGCGCCATGACCGCGCGCACGCGGGCGAAGGTGCTCCTCTTCGGAGAGGCCGCCGACGCCGACGTCCGTGCCGAGAATGTCCGGCTCACGGAGAACGGACAGCCCGCCTTCAGCCTTCACACACCCACCGGGTGCAGCGAAGTGACCTTGCGCCTGTACGGTGAGCACCACGTGTCGAACGCGCTCGCCGCGGCCGCCGTCGCCCATGACCTTGGCATGTCCGTGGAGGAGATCGCCCTCGCGCTCTCCGAGGCGGGCACTCTGTCCCGCTGGCGGATGGAGGTCACCGAGCGTCCGGACGGCGTCACGATCGTCAACGACGCCTACAACGCGAACCCCGAGTCCATGCGAGCCGCCCTGCGCGCGCTCGCGGCCATGGGCAAGGGGCGTCGTACGTGGGCGGTGCTCGGACAGATGGCCGAGCTCGGTGACGAGTCGCTGGCCGAGCACGACGCGGTCGGACGGCTCGCCGTCCGGCTCAACGTCAGCAAGCTCGTGGCAGTCGGGGGCAGGGAAGCGTCCTGGCTGCAACTGGGCGCCTATAACGAGGGTTCGTGGGGTGAGGAGTCGGTGCACGTGTCCGACGCACAGGCGGCGGTCGACCTGTTGCGCAGCGAGCTGCGCCCGGGAGACGTCGTGCTCGTGAAGGCATCCAGGTCGGTGGGCCTGGAGAGCGTGGCACAGGCGCTGCTCGAGGGCTTCGGGATCGGGGGCGATGCCCGATGATGAAGCAGATCCTCTTCGCGGGCGTCATCGGTCTCTTCCTGACGCTGGCGGGCACGCCGCTGCTGATCAAGCTCCTCGCGCGCAAGGGCTACGGGCAGTACATCCGTGACGACGGCCCGCGCGAGCACGCCAGCAAGCGCGGTACGCCGACCATGGGCGGTATCGCCTTCATCCTGGCGACCCTCATCGCGTACTTCCTCAGCAAGCTGATCACCGGGGCGCCCCCCACCCTGTCCGGCCTCCTCGTGCTCGGGCTCATGGCGGGCATGGGCCTCGTCGGCTTCCTCGACGACTACATCAAGATCGTCAAGCGGCGCTCGCTCGGTCTGCGCGCCAAGGCGAAGATGGCCGGACAGCTGATCGTGGGCATCGCCTTCGCGCTGCTCGCCATCAACTTCGCGGACGTACGCGGCAACACCCCGGCCTCCACCAAGCTCTCCTTCGTCGAGGACTTCGGCTGGACGATCGGCCCGGTGCTGTTCGTCGTCTGGGCGCTGTTCATGATCCTCGCGATGTCGAACGGCGTGAACCTCACCGACGGCCTCGACGGACTCGCCACCGGCGCCTCCGTGATGGTCTTCGGCGCCTACACCTTCATCGGCGTCTGGCAGTTCCAGGAGTCCTGCGCCAACGCGCAGACCCTCACCAACCCAGCCGCGTGTTTCGAGGTCAGAGACCCACTCGATCTGGCCGTCGTCGCCTCGGCGTTGATGGGCTCCTGCTTCGGCTTCCTGTGGTGGAACACCTCGCCCGCGAAGATCTTCATGGGCGACACCGGCTCGCTCGCCCTCGGCGGCGCCCTCGCCGGCCTCGCGATCTGCTCGCGCACCGAGCTCCTCATCGCCCTGCTCGGCGGCCTGTTCGTGCTCATCACGATGTCGGTCGTCATCCAGGTCGGCTCGTTCAAGATGACCGGCAAGCGGGTCTTCCGCATGGCGCCACTGCAACACCACTTCGAACTCAAGGGGTGGTCCGAAGTCCTTGTCGTGGTCCGCTTCTGGATCATCCAGGGCATGTGCGTGATCGTCGGACTCGGCCTCTTCTACGCAGGATGGGCAGCCAAGAAGTGACATCTGGTCAGGATTCCTGGCAGGGCACGAACATCACCGTCGCCGGTCTCGGCGTGAGCGGCCTCAGCGCCGCCCGCGCCCTGGCCGGCCTCGGCGCGTCCGTGACCGTCGTCGACGGCGGCGACGGCGACGCCCACCGCGACAAGGCCGCGCTCCTGGAGAAGGAGGGCATCGCCGTCCGCCTCGGGGACGCCGAGACGCTGCCCGACGGCACCGGGCTCGTCGTGACGTCCCCCGGCTGGAAGCCGTCGTCGCCGCTGTTCGCGGCCGCGGCCGAGGCCGGCGTCGACGTCGTCGGCGACGTCGAGATCGCCTGGCGGCTGCGCGGCCCGGACGCGGCCCCCTGGCTCGCGATCACCGGCACCAACGGCAAGACCACGACGACCCAGATGCTCGCCTCGATCCTGGAGGCGGCCGGCCTGCGCACCGCGGCCGTGGGCAACATCGGCACCCCGATCGTCGACGTCGTCCTCGAGGGCGACGACGCGTACGACGTGTTCGCCGTCGAGCTCTCCTCGTACCAGCTGCACTGGGCGCCCTCGCTGCGCGCGCACTCCGGCGCCGTCCTCAACCTGGCACCGGACCACCTCGACTGGCACGGCTCCATGGAGGCCTACGCCGCCGACAAGGGCCGCATCTACGAGGGCAATCAGGTCGCCTGCGTCTACAACGTCGCGGACCGGGCCACCGAGGAGCTCGTGCGCGAGGCCGACGTCGAGGAGGGCTGCCGCGCGATCGGCTTCACCCTCGGCACCCCCGGCCCCTCCGAACTCGGCGTCGTGGACGGCATCCTGGTCGACCGCGCCTTCGTCGACGACCGGCAGAAGAACGCCCAGGAGCTCGCCGAGATCTCCGACGTCACCCCGCCGGCCCCGCACAACATCGCCAACGCCCTCGCGGCGGCCGCGCTCGCCCGCGCCTTCGGCGTCGAGCCCCGGGCCGTCCGCGACGGCCTGCGCGCCTTCACCCCGGACGCGCACCGCATCGCCCATGTCGCCGACGTCGACGGCGTCGCCTACGTGGACGACTCCAAGGCGACCAACACCCATGCCGCCCAGGCCTCGTTGGCCTCGTACGCGTCCATCGTGTGGATCGCCGGCGGCCTCGCCAAGGGCGCGACCTTCGACGAGCTCGTCACGGGCGCCGCACAGCGGCTGCGCGGGGTCGTGCTCATCGGCCGGGACCGTGCCCTGATCCGCGAAGCCCTGGAGCGACACGCGCCGGAAGTCCCGGTGGTCGACCTGGACCGGACCGACACTGGGGCGATGTCGGCGGCGGTCCAGGAGGCGGCACGGCTCGCCCGGGAGGGCGACACCGTCCTGATGGCCCCGGCCTGTGCGTCGATGGACATGTTCACCAACTACAACAAGCGTGGCGAGGCGTTCGCGGAAGCGGTCCGCGCGCTCGGCGCCACCGGCGTCTGAGGGGACCTTCGGGTGCCCGGTGACGCCGGGCACCCTCGGGAGGGGACGTGGCAGCGTTGACGGCAGACACCGAGCGGGCCCCGCTCAGGTCGTGGGGGAGCGGCGATGCCCGGTAGCGCCCGTACCACCCGGCGCCCCGCCGCGCCGCCGCGCCGGACCAGCAAGGTCTACCGGGCGCGCGCCAACCCCCTGCGCACGCTCTACGGCCGCGCCCGCCGCGCCTGGGACCGGCCGCTCACCGCGTACTACCTGATCCTCGGCGCCGCCGCCCTGCTCACCGTGCTCGGCCTGGTGATGGTCTACTCGGCCTCGATGATCACGGCCCTGCAGATGGGCCTGTCCAGCTCGTACTTCTTCCGCAAGCAGTTCGTCGCGGCCGTGCTCGGCGCGATCCTGCTGCTCGTCGCGATGCGGATGCCGATCAAACTGCACCGCGCGCTCGCCTACCCGATCCTCGCCGTCAGCGTCTTCCTCATGGTCCTCGTGCAGATCCCGGGGATAGGAGTGTCGATCAACGGCAACCAGAACTGGATCTCGCTCGGCGGCCCGTTCATGCTGCAGCCCAGCGAGTTCGGGAAACTGGCGCTCATCCTGTGGGGCGCGGACCTGCTGGCCCGCAAGCACGACAAGAGGCTGCTCACCCAGTGGAAGCACATGCTGGTGCCGCTGGTCCCGGTCGCCTTCCTGCTGCTCGGACTGATCATGCTCGGCGGCGACATGGGCACCGCGATCCTTCTCACAGCGATCCTCTTCGGACTGCTCTGGCTGGCGGGTGCGCCCACCCGGCTCTTCGTCGGGGTCCTCTCGGTCGCCGGGGCCATCGGGATCATGCTCATCAAGACCAGCCCGAACCGCATGGCACGCCTGGCCTGTCTGGGCCGTGCGGACGCGGGCCCCGACGATCTGTGCTGGCAGGGACTGCACGGGATCTACGCCCTCGCCTCCGGCGGATTCTTCGGTTCCGGCCTCGGGGCGAGTGTGGAAAAATGGGGTCAACTTCCCGAAGCGCACACCGACTTCATCTTTGCCATCACCGGTGAGGAACTGGGCCTGGCGGGGACGCTGTCGGTGCTCGCCCTGTTCGCGGCTCTAGGCTATGCGGGTATCCGCGTGGCCGGACGCACGGAGGACCCCTTCGTACGGTACGCCGCGGGTGGCGTGACGACCTGGATCACGGCGCAGGCCGTGGTCAACATCGGTGCGGTGCTCGGCCTGCTGCCGATCGCCGGTGTCCCGCTCCCGCTGTTCTCGTACGGGGGGTCGGCCCTGCTGCCGACCATGTTCGCCGTGGGGCTTCTGATCGCGTTCGCGCGGGACGAACCCGCGGCACGGGCTGCCCTCGCCATGCGGCAGCCGCGGACGAGATGGAACACGATGAGACGGCGCGTCACGGCGCGTCCGTCCGGAGAGCGGTGAATTTCGGTGCATGTCGTACTCGCCGGTGGGGGGACCGCCGGCCACATCGAGCCGGCGCTCGCCCTCGCGGACGCCCTGCGCAGGCAGGACCCGACCGTGGGCATCACAGCCCTCGGCACGGAGAAGGGGCTCGAGACCCGGCTCGTACCCGAGCGCGGGTACGAACTCGCGCTGATCCCCGCCGTTCCGCTCCCGCGCAAGCCCACCCCCGAACTGATCACCGTCCCGGGGCGCCTGCGCGGCACCATCAAGGCGGCCGAGCAGATCCTCGAGCGGACCAAGGCCGACGCGGTCGTCGGCTTCGGCGGCTACGTCGCCCTGCCCGGCTATCTCGCCGCCAAGCGGCTCGGCGTGCCGATCGTCGTGCACGAGGCCAACGCCCGCCCGGGCCTGGCCAACAAGATCGGCTCGCGGTACGCGGCAGGGGTCGCCGTCTCCACTCCGGACAGCAAGCTGCGCGGGGCCCGCTACATCGGCATCCCGCTGCGCCGCACCATCGCGATGCTGGACCGGGCCCAGATGCGCCCCGAGGCCCGCGCCGCGTTCGGCCTCGACCCGAACCTGCCGACGCTGCTCGTCTCCGGCGGATCCCAGGGCGCCCGGCACCTCAACGAGGTCGTCCAGCGCGTCGCCCCGCTGCTCCAGCAGTCCGGCATCCAGATCCTGCACGTGGTCGGCCCGAAGAACGAACTGCCGCAGGTCCAGCAGATGCCGGGAATGCCCCCGTACATCCCGGTACCGTACGTGGACCGGATGGACCTCGCGTACGCCGCGGCCGACATGATGCTCTGCCGCGCGGGCGCGATGACCGTCGCCGAGCTCTCCGCCGTCGGACTCCCGGCCGCCTACGTCCCGCTGCCCATCGGCAACGGCGAACAGCGGCTGAACGCCCAGCCGGTGGTCAAGTCCGGCGGCGGCCTGCTGGTCGACGACGCGGAGCTGACCCCCGAGTGGGTCCAGGGCAACGTCCTGCCCGTGCTCGCCGACCCGCACCGGCTGTACGAGATGTCCCGCGCCGCCTCCGAGTTCGGCCGCCGGGACGCCGACGACCTGCTCGTCGGGATGGTGTACGAGGCGATCAACTCGCGTCACTAGCGGACGTGCGGATGTGAAGGCAGGGGAGCGTGGCTGAGGCGAGCACCGCGGAGCGCGGCCGGCGGGACACCCCGGAGCCGCCCGAACCGCCCCCCGCCCCGACGAGGGTGCGCATGCCGAGCGTGCGCACCCTCGTCGTCACCGGAGTCCTGCTGGTCCTCGCCGCGGCGGCCGCCGTCTGGCTCCTGTACGGCTCGTCCTGGCTGCGGGTGGAGCGCGTGACCACCTCGGGCACCGGGGTTCTCACCCCGGCCGAGGTGCGCGAGGCGGCCGGAGTGCCGGTGGGCGCCCCGCTCGTCTCCGTCGACACGGACGCCGTCGAGGACCGGCTGCGGCAGAAACTGCCCCGGATCGACTCGGTCGACGTGGTGCGTTCCTGGCCGCACGGAATCAGTCTGAAAGTGACAGAACGCAAGCCGGTTCTGGTGACCGAAGACGCCCGAAATTCGGGCAAGTTCCTCGAAATTGACCGCAAAGGCGTCCGTTACGCGACGGTCGACAAGGCGCCCAGAGGTGTCCCCCGGCTGGAATTGGCGCCCGACACCGGCGGCGCCGCGGCCAGCCTGCGCCGATTCGGCACCGACCGGCTCGTCCGGGAAGCGGTGCGCGTCGCGGGGCGGCTGCCGGCCCGGATCGCCGGGGACACCCGCGCCCTCAAGGTCCGTTCGTACGACGCCATCTCGCTGGAGCTCGGCGGGGGACGCGTCGTCGCGTGGGGAAGCTCCGAGAAGAGCGACGCGAAGGCGCGTGCACTCGTCGCTCTCATGAAAGCAGCCCCGAAGGCCCGGCACTTCGACGTGAGTGTGCCCACCGCCCCTGCGTCATCGGCGAGTTGACGCACATCGGTGCAGGCCAGCACCCTGGTTGGGCAGCGCTACGGCTGATCACATAGGGTGAAAAGAAAAACGGGAGGTTCGGCGTGTTCGTTGAACGGGCGCCACTTGTCGACTTAGTGTCAGGTTCGGAAGAGTCCAGGAAACAGACACACTGGTAACCCTAAACTTCAGCGTTAGGGTTCGGGTCGGCAGTCGACTAGTAGTCAACTAGGAGGCCGGACCGCCCCCATTCGACATCAGTCGTCGCATCCGTACAGGCGAGGCGACGACACGTAACTCGAGGCGAGAGGCCTTCGACGTGGCAGCACCGCAGAACTACCTCGCAGTCATCAAAGTCATCGGTGTCGGCGGCGGTGGTGTCAATGCCATCAACCGGATGATCGAGGTCGGTCTCAAGGGCGTCGAGTTCATCGCCATCAACACCGACGCGCAAGCCCTGTTGATGAGCGACGCGGACGTCAAGCTCGACGTCGGCCGTGAACTCACCCGCGGACTCGGCGCCGGAGCCAATCCGGCCGTCGGGCGCAAGGCGGCCGAGGACCACCGCGAGGAGATCGAGGAGGTCCTCAAGGGGGCCGACATGGTCTTCGTCACCGCCGGTGAAGGTGGCGGCACCGGCACCGGCGGCGCACCCGTCGTGGCCAACATCGCGCGCTCGCTCGGCGCCCTCACGATCGGCGTGGTCACGCGTCCGTTCACCTTCGAGGGCCGACGCCGGGCGAACCAGGCGGAGGACGGCATCGCCGAGCTCCGCGAAGAGGTCGACACCCTCATCGTCATCCCGAACGACCGGCTCCTGTCCATCTCGGACCGCCAGGTCTCCGTCCTCGACGCCTTCAAGTCGGCGGACCAGGTCCTGCTCTCCGGTGTCCAGGGCATCACCGACCTCATCACCACCCCCGGTCTCATCAACCTCGACTTCGCGGACGTCAAGTCCGTCATGTCCGAGGCCGGTTCCGCCCTGATGGGCATCGGCTCCGCCCGCGGCGACGACCGCGCGGTGGCCGCCGCCGAGATGGCGATCTCCTCGCCGCTCCTCGAGGCGTCCATCGACGGCGCGCGCGGCGTGCTGCTCTCCATCTCCGGTGGCTCCGACCTCGGCCTGTTCGAGATCAACGAAGCGGCCCAGCTGGTCAGCGAGGCCGCACACCCCGAGGCCAACATCATCTTCGGCGCCGTGATCGACGACGCCCTCGGTGACGAGGTGCGGGTCACCGTGATCGCCGCCGGCTTCGACGGCGGCCAGCCGCCGAACAAGCGGGACAACGTGATCGGCTCGTCCTCCGCCAAGCGCGAGGAGGCGGCGCCGTCGGCCCGCCCGGCCGCGACGCCCGAGCCCTCGCGTCCGGCCTTCGGCTCGCTGGGCAGCGTGACCCCGCGCGAGGAGCCCAAGACCCCGGAGCCCGCCGAGGCCGCGCCGGCCAACGAGGCGCCGGCCGTCCCGGTCACCCCGCCCCAGGTGCCCCGGCCGTCCTACCCGGACAGCCAGGCCGAGGAGCTGGACGTCCCGGACTTCCTCAAGTGACGTTCCGGAGCCCGACGGGAACGTCATCGCAGTGATAGGACAGCGCGACCACGCGAGCGGCGCCCACTTCGCCTTCACCGACCGGTGGGGCGGGGTGAGCGCCGCTCCGTACGAGGAGCTCAATCTCGGCGGCGCGGTCGGCGACGACCCCGCGGCCGTCCTGCGCAACAGGGAACGCGCCGCGCGGGAACTCGGCCTCGCACCGGACCGGGTGGTCTGGATGAACCAGGTGCACGGCCCCGACGTCCAGGTGGTGGACGGGCCCTGGGCCGCGGACGCCGCCGTGCCGTGCGTCGACGCGATCGTCACCGCCCGCCGCCGGCTCGCCCTCGCCGTGCTCACCGCGGACTGCACCCCCGTCCTGCTGGCCGACCCGGCCGCCGGAGTCGTTGCCGCCGCACACGCGGGACGCCCCGGCATGGTCGCCGGCGTGGTCCCCGCCGCGGTCGGCGCCATGGTGGAGCTCGGCGCGGACCCGGCCCGGATCGTGGCCCGCACCGGGCCGGCGGTGTGCGGACGGTGCTACGAAGTCCCCGCCGCGATGCGCGCGGAGGTCGCGGCGGTCGAACCCGCGGCCCACTCCGAGACCAGCTGGGGCACCCCGGCCGTCGATGTGACCGCCGGTGTGCACGCGCAACTGGAGTGGCTCGGGGTGCGCGACCGGCAGCGGTCGCCGGTGTGCACGCTGGAGTCGCACGACCACTTCTCGTACCGCCGCGACAAGGCCACCGGCCGGCTCGCGGGCTATGTCTGGCTGGACTGATACGACATGACGGATCTTCAGGATCTTCAGGATGTTCCCGGCGATCCGGGGCGCAAGGAAGAGCTCGCGGCGAACCTGGCGGCGGTGGAGCGGCGCATCGACGCCGCCTGCGCGGCCGCGGGCCGCAAGCGCGAGGACGTGACCCTGATCGTGGTCACGAAGACGTACCCCGCGAGCGATGTGCGGATCCTGTCCGGGCTCGGCGTGCGGCACGTCGCCGAGAACCGCGACCAGGACGCCGCCCCCAAGGCGGCGGCCTGTGCGGATCTGCCCCTCACCTGGCACTTCGTCGGTCAGTTGCAGACCAACAAGGTCCGATCCGTGGTGAGTTACGCCGATATGGTGCAGTCCGTGGACCGGGCGAAGCTCGTCACGGCGCTGTCGAAGGAGGCGGAGCGCGCCGGGCGCGCGCTCGGCTGCCTGATCCAGGTCGCGCTCGACGCCGAGGTCGACGGCCGGGGCGAGCGCGGTGGCGTGGGGGCGGGGGGAGTCGAGGAGTTGGCCGCTCGCGTGGCCGAGGCGCCGGGGTTGCGGCTCGACGGACTGATGACCGTCGCACCGCTCACCGGGGACTACGCGGGGCGGCAACAGGCGGCGTTCGAGCGGCTCATGGATTTGTCGACTCACCTGCGCGTGGCCCATCCGGCTGCGAACATGGTCTCGGCAGGGATGAGTTCGGACCTCGAGGAGGCTGTGGCGGCCGGAGCGACACATGTGCGCGTCGGTACGGCGGTCCTCGGAGTCCGACCCAGGCTCGGGTAACGTCGCCAAGAAGTCGGACCACAGCAGAAAATATGGTCATTCTCGCTGTTGGGCGGGGAGATCGCGTGGATCGCGGGCACATTGGTTGACGTCAGCCTCAGCCGATCCACCACAGAGCGGAGGACTCAGAGCATGGCCGGCGCGATGCGCAAGATGGCGGTCTACCTCGGCCTCGTGGAGGACGATGGGTACGACGGCCGGGGGTTCGACCCCGACGACGACTTCGAACCCGAGCTTGATCCCGAGCCCGAGCGTGACCGCAGGCGGCACGAGCCGTCGCATCAGTCACACAGCTCCCGCCCGGCAGAAGCGGACGAATCGGTACGAGTGGTACCCGCTCCCGCACCCCGCGAACCGGTGCGCCAGCCCGCCGCCCTCCCGGCCGATTCCGGACGTCCGGCACGAATCGCCCCCGTGGCATCCATCACACCTGAACGTCAGAGCCTGGAGAAGAACGCACCGGTGATCATGCCCAAGGTCGTGTCCGAGCGGGAGCCCTACCGCATCACCACATTGCACCCGCGGACCTACAACGAGGCCCGTACCATCGGGGAACACTTCCGTGAGGGCACTCCGGTGATCATGAATCTGACGGAGATGGACGACACCGACGCGAAGCGACTTGTCGACTTTGCCGCCGGTCTCGTGTTCGGTCTGCACGGCAGCATCGAGCGGGTGACTCAGAAGGTGTTCCTGTTGTCGCCTGCTAACGTCGATGTCACGGCGGAGGACAAGGCCCGCATCGCAGAGGGCGGGTTCTTCAACCAGAGCTGAGACGCAGCACTAGTTCACCGACTGGCTCGACTAGTCATGAGGCACGAGACACAGGGGAGAGGGAACCACCGACATGAGCGTGGTTTTGGATGTGGTCTACATCGCGCTGATGTGTTTCCTCATCGTGCTGATCTTCCGGCTGGTCATGGACTACGTCTTCCAGTTCGCCCGCTCGTGGCAACCCGGCAAGGCGATGGTGGTCGTTCTGGAGGCCACCTACACTGTCACTGATCCACCGCTCAAGCTTCTGCGGCGGTTCATCCCGCCGCTGCGTCTCGGGGGCGTGGCGCTCGACCTGTCCTTCTTCGTACTGATGATCATCGTCTACATCCTGATCTCCGTCGTGAGCCGGCTGTGAGCGCGATGTCTACTACGGTCTTGCCGAATGCCGACGACAACGTTGAGGTGAAGAGATGCCGTTGACCCCCGAGGACGTGCGGAACAAGCAGTTCACGACCGTCCGCCTCCGAGAAGGCTATGACGAGGACGAGGTCGATGCCTTCCTCGATGAGGTCGAAGCCGAACTGACCCGCCTGCTCCGTGAGAACGAGGACCTGAGGGCCAAGCTCGCCGCTGCCACCCGCGCCGCTGCGCAGAACCAGCAGCAGGGCGGCATGCGCAAGGGCCCCGGCCCCGGTGGGCCCGGCGGCCCCGACGGGCCCCAGGACCAGCAGGGACCCCCGCAGGGTATGCGCGGTCCGGGCGCCCCGGTGCCCGCCGGCATATCGGGCCCGCCGCAGCAGCAGATGGGTGGCCCCATGGGCGGCCCCCCGCAGCTGCCGAGCGGTGCCCCGCAGCTCCCGGCCGGTCCCGGTGGGCACGGCCCCCAGGGTCCGGGTCCGCAGGGTCCCGGTCCGATGGGCCAGGGCCCGGGTCCGATGGGCCAGGGACAGCTGAGCGGTCCGATGGGCGGCCCCATGGGCGGTCACCCCGGCCCGCCGCAGATGCCGCAGCCCGGTCAGGGCCCCGGTGGCGACAGCGCCGCCCGTGTCCTCTCGCTGGCCCAGCAGACCGCCGACCAGGCGATCGCCGAGGCCCGCTCCGAGGCCAACAAGATCGTCGGCGAGGCCCGCAGCCGCGCCGAGGGTCTCGAGCGTGACGCCCGTGCCAAGGCCGACGCCCTGGAGCGGGACGCGCAGGAGAAGCACCGCGTCGCGATGGGCTCCCTGGAGTCCGCCCGCGCCACGCTGGAGCGCAAGGTCGAGGACCTGCGTGGCTTCGAGCGCGAGTACCGCACGCGTCTGAAGTCGTACCTGGAGTCGCAGCTGCGCCAGCTGGAGACCCAGGCCGACGACTCGCTGGCCCCGCCGCGTACCCCGGCGGCCGCCTCGCTGCCGCCGTCCCCGGCGCCGTCGATGGCTCCGGCCGGTGCGGGTGCCCCGTCCTACGGTGGCAACCAGACGATGGGTGGCAACCCGCAGCCCGGCGGCCCGTCCTACGGTGGCCAGCAGCAGATGTCCCCCGCGATGACGCAGCCGATGGCGCCCGTGCGCCCGCAGGCTCCGCAGCCGATGCAGCAGGCCCCGTCGCCGATGCGCGGCTTCCTCATCGACGAGGACGACAACTAGGCGGCGCCCCGCGCGCCTGAGAAAGGCGTCGGCGTTCATTCAGGCCCTGGCCCGGATCGTTTCTGCGATCCGGGCCAGGGCCTTTTCCGCTCCGCGCGGGGGCGCCGGTTCACGTGTGCCCGCGCACAGAACGCCGAAGGGCCGGCCCCGGCAGATCTCTCTGCCGGGGCCGGCCCTTCGGGCGGTGCCGTGCGGCCGTCAGGCCTTGCGGAGGCGGAAGGTCAGGCTCAGGCCCTCGTCCGTGAAGGGCTCGCCGTACGTGTCGTCCGCCACACCCTGCGCGAAGTCCGTCGCGAGGACCTCGTCCGCGATCAGGCCGGAGTGCTCCGACAGGGCCGCGCTCACCGCCGGGTCCGTCGAGGTCAAGCGCAGGGCGATCCGGTCGGACACGTCCAGGCCGCTGTTCTTGCGGGCCTCCTGGATCAGCCGGATCGCGTCACGGGCCAGGCCCGCCTGCCGCAGCTCCTCGGTGATCTCCAGGTCGAGGGCGACCGTCGCACCGGAGTCCGAGGCGACCGACCAGCCCTCGCGCGGGGTCTCCGTGATGATGACCTCGTCGGGGGCGAGCGCGATCGTCTCGCCGTCGACCTCCAGGGTCGCCGTGCCCTCGCGCAGCGCCAGGGACAGCGCCGCGGCGTCGGCGGCGGCCACGGCCTTCGCGACGTCCTGGACGCGCTTGCCGAAGCGCTTGCCCAGCGCCCGGAAGTTCGCCTTGGCCGTCGTGTCGACCAGCGAGCCGCCCACCTCGGAGAGCGAGGCCAGGGACGAGACGTTCAGCTCCTCGGTGATCTGCGCGTGCAGCTCCGGGGAGAGCGACTCGAAGCCCGACGCCGCGACCAGCGCGCGCGACAGCGGCTGACGGGTCTTGACGCCCGACTCCGCGCGCGTGGCGCGGCCCAGCTCGACGAGCCGGCGCACGAGCGCCATCTGCGTCGACAGCGTGGGGTCGATCGCCGCCGTGTCCGCCTCGGGCCACGACGACAGGTGCACCGACTCGGGCGCGTCCGGCGTCACCGGCACGACGAGGTCCTGCCACACCCGCTCCGTGATGAACGGCGTGAGCGGGGCCATCAGCTGAGTGACCGTCACGACCACGTCGTGCAGCGTGCGCAGTGCGGCCTTGTCGCCCTGCCAGAAGCGGCGGCGCGAGCGGCGCACGTACCAGTTCGACAGGTCGTCGACGAAGGCCGACAGGAGCTTGCCGGCGCGCTGCGTGTCGTAGGCCTCCAGGGCCTGGGTGACCTCGTCCGTGAGCTGGTGCAGCTCGGAGAGCAGCCACCGGTCCAGGACGCTGCGCTCGGCCGGGGCCGGATCCGCCGCGCTGGGCGCCCAGTTCGACGTACGGGCGTACAGGGCCTGGAAGGCGACCGTGTTCCAGTACGTGAGGAGCGTCTTGCGGACGACCTCCTGGATGGTGCCGTGACCCACCCGGCGGGCCGCCCACGGGGAGCCGCCGGCCGCCATGAACCAGCGCACCGCGTCGGCGCCGTGCTGGTCCATCAGCGGGATCGGCTGCAGGATGTTCCCCAGGTGCTTGGACATCTTGCGGCCGTCCTCGGCGAGGATGTGGCCGAGGCACACCACGTTCTCGTACGACGACTTGTCGAAGACGAGGGTGCCGATCGCCATCAGCGTGTAGAACCAGCCGCGGGTCTGGTCGATGGCCTCCGAGATGAACTGCGCCGGGTACCGCGACTCGAACAGTTCCTTGTTCTTGTACGGGTAGCCCCACTGCGCGAACGGCATCGAGCCCGAGTCGTACCAGGCGTCGATGACCTCCGGCACGCGCACCGCGTCGAGGGAGCAGCCCTCGTGGGAGCAGGTGAAGGTCACGTCGTCGATGTACGGGCGGTGCGGGTCGAGCGCCGACTGGTCGGTCCCGGTCAGCTCGGACAGCTCCGCGCGCGAGCCGACGCAGGTGAGGTGGCCCTCCTCGCAGCGCCAGATGGGCAGCGGGGTGCCCCAGTAGCGGTTGCGGGACAGCGCCCAGTCGATGTTGTTGCTCAGCCAGTCGCCGAAGCGGCCGTTCTTGACCGTGTCCGGGAACCAGTTCGTCTTCTCGTTCTCCTCGAGAAGACGGTCCTTGACGGCCGTCGTCCTGATGTACCAGGACGGCTGCGCGTAGTACAGCAGCGCCGTGTGGCAGCGCCAGCAGTGCGGGTAGCTGTGCTCGTACGGGACGTGCAGGAACAGCAGGCCGCGCGCCTCCAGGTCCGCGGTCAGCTGCTCGTCGGCCTTCTTGAAGAAGACGCCGCCGACCATCGGGACCTCGGGCGAGAAGGTGCCGTCGGGCAGCACCGGGTTCACCACCGGCAGGCCGTACGCGCGGCAGACCTTGAGGTCGTCCTCACCGAAGGCGGGGGACTGGTGGACCAGGCCCGTACCGTCCTCGGTCGTCACGTACTCGGCGTTGACGACGAACTGTGCCTCGCTGGGGAACTCCACCAGCTCGAACGGACGTTGGTACTTCCAGCGCTCCATCTCCGCGCCGGTGAAGGACTCGCCGGTCGTCTCCCAGCCCTCGCCGAGCGCCTTCTCGACGAGCGGCTCGGCGACGACCAGCTTCTCCTCCCCGTTCGTCGCCACGACGTAGCGGACCTCGGGGTGCGCGGCGACCGCCGTGTTGGACACCAGGGTCCAGGGGGTCGTCGTCCACACCAGGAGCGAGGCCCGGCCGGCCAGCGGACCGGAGGTGAGCGGGAAGCGGACATAGACCGACGGGTCCACGACCGTCTCGTAGCCCTGTGCCAGCTCGTGGTCCGACAGGCCCGTGCCACAGCGCGGGCACCAGGGGGCCACCCGGTGGTCCTGGACGAGGAGGCCCTTGTCGAAGATCTCCTTGAGCGACCACCACACGGACTCGATGTACTCGGGGTCCATCGTCCGGTACGCGTCGTCGAGGTCGACCCAGTAGCCCATGCGGGTCGTCAGGTCGGTGAAGGCGTCGGTGTGCCGGGTCACGGACTCGCGGCACTTCGCGTTGAACTCCGCGATGCCGTAGGCCTCGATGTCCTTCTTGCCGTTGAAGCCGAGCTCCTTCTCGACCGCCAGCTCCACCGGGAGGCCGTGGCAGTCCCAGCCCGCCTTGCGCCCCACGTGGTAGCCGCGCATCGTGCGGAAGCGGGGGAAGACGTCCTTGAAGACGCGGGCCTCGATGTGGTGGGCACCCGGCATGCCGTTGGCCGTGGGCGGGCCCTCGTAGAACACCCACTCGGGGCGCCCCTCGGACTGCTCCAGGGTCTTGGCGAAGATCTTCTGCTCGCGCCAGAAGTCGAGCACCGCGTGCTCGAGGGCGGGCAGGTCGACCTGGGCGGGCACCTGGCGGTACTGCGTCATCAGTCTTCCTCCGGCGGACGTGCTTCTCTCCGTCGGAGGGACGAGAGGAACCCGGTAGGCGAGAAGGAAGGAAAGGAGAGCGCCCCAGTGGCGTCGAACCGGCCTGCCCCCGAGTTCTCCTACGGCTCGTCCGAAACCGATGACTTCGGTCCCGAGCGCGAGAACTGGGAGGAGTGGAATCCCACCGAGGAGTCCGTCCGTCCCGTCCGCGGCCGGCACCGCGTCGCGCGCCAGCGCGGCGGTCTCGCGCGCAGCTCCACCGTCCTCGGCGTCGGCGTGATCGCCGCCGTCGGTGCGGGCGGCATCGCGACCGCGCAGGGCGGCAAGCCGCCCGTCTCGCTCTCCCTGCCCGACCTGTCCGCGGTCAAGGACTCGCTGCCCGAGGCGAAGTCCCTGCCGGGCGTGGGCTCGCTGATATCCGAGGTCACCGGCTCCGACGAGGCCGGCACGGCGCCCGCGTCCTCCACGGCCCCGCTCACCACCGTGTCCGCCGAGGACGGCCAGGCCGACGCCGGCGAGGCCCTGCGGGCCCGCATCCTGGCGCAGGCCGAGACGCAGCAGGACGCCGCCGAGGCCGCCGAGCAGCAGGCCGCAGAGGAGGCCGCCACGCAGAAGGCCGCCGCCGAGGCCGCCGCGCAGCAGAAGGCGGCGCAGGACAAGGCGGACGCCAAGGAGGCCGCCGCCAAGAAGAAGGCGGAGGAGGAGGCCAGGGCGAAGGCCGAGGCCGAGCGCCTCGCCAAGCTGGCCAAGAGCTACAGGCTCCCCGTCGCCTCCTACACGACGACCGGCACCTTCGGGCAGCCCGGCGCCATGTGGTCCTCCGGCTACCACACGGGCCTCGACTTCGCGGCGTCCACGGGTACGCCGATCTACGCGATCCACTCCGGCACGGTCACCGAGGCCGGCTGGGCCGGTGCCTACGGATACCGCACGGTCCTCACCCTCGACGACGGCACCGAGCTGTGGTTCTGCCACCAGTCCTCGCTGAACGTGAGCGTGGGCCAGAAGGTCAGCACCGGCGACGTCATCGGCCGCATCGGCGCGACGGGCAACGTGACGGGGCCCCACCTCCACCTCGAGGTCCACCCCGGCGGCCAGGCCACCGGCGTCGACCCGGCCGCATGGCTGCGCGACAAGGGCCTCACCCCCTGAGCCCAGGCTCCCCGTGAACACCGGCGGTCCTGGCGGCAACCCCCCGACGTCAGGGCTGCCGGTCCCGGCATGCCCCGGCGCACGAGCGGCACACCGGCATGTGCGTGCATCATGCAGCCGATGGAATACCGTATTCCGTGCGGGCGTTGAGACCGGTCATGACTTCTCTTCGCATGCTCGGCTCCTCCGACCTCGAGGTCTTCCCTCTCTCCCTCGGCGGCAACGTCTTCGGATGGACGGCCGACGAGGCCACCTCCTTCGCGGTCCTCGACGCCTACACCGCAGCCGGCGGCAACTTCATCGACACCGCGGACTCCTACTCGGCCTGGGTCGAGGGCAACGAGGGCGGTGAGTCCGAGACCGTCATCGGCAAGTGGCTCGCCGGGCGCGGCCGCCACGACGACCTCGTCATCGCCACCAAGGTGAGCCAGCACCCGAAGTTCCCCGGCCTGACCGCCGCCAACATCAAGGCCGCCGCGGACGCCTCGCTGCAGCGCCTGGGCACCGACCACATCGACCTCTACTACACGCACTTCGACAAGACCGAGGTCCCCGTCGAGGAGATCATCGGCGCGCTCGACGAGCTGGTCAGGGCCGGCAAGGTCCGCCACATCGCCGCCTCCAACATCTCCGCGGCCCGCCTCCAGGAGTCCCTCGACCTGTCCGACCGCGAGGGCCTCGCCCGCTACGTCGCCCTCCAGCCCCACTACAACCTCGTCTCGCGCGACACCTACGAGGGCGAGCTCGAGCAGGTCGCCTCCCGCGCCGGACTCGGCGCCGTGCCCTACTACGCGCTCGCCGCCGGGTTCCTGACGGGCAAGTACCGCGCCGGCGTCACCGTCGACAGCCCCCGCGCCCAGGGCGCGGGCAAGCACCTGGAGACCGAGCGCGGCCGCGCCGTCCTCACCGCCCTCGACGAGATCGCCCAGGAGCACGGCGCCGAGATCGCCACGGTCGCCCTCGCCTGGCTCGCCGCGCAGCCCACCGTGACCGCCCCGATCGCCTCGGCGCGCACCGTGGAGCAGCTTCCGGCCCTGGTCGCCGTCGCCGACCTCACCCTGACCGAGGCCGAACTCCGGCGCCTCGACCGCGCCTCCGCCTGAGGCCGGCGCTCACCGGCGGCACGGGCTCACCAGCGGTACGGGGGGTACGCCGGGCCCTGCGGAGCCGCGGGGAAGACGGGCCGGGGCGGCGCGATCGCCCTGGCCCCGTACGCGAGCGCGGCCCGCGCATAGCCCTGCCGCCGCCACAGCGCGTCCAGCAGCTCCCGTTCCCGTACGACGAAGTCGGCGCCCGCCCGGCCGCGCTCGCCGCGGCGGCGCAGCAGCGCGAGGGACGTCGCACACTCCTCGTACTCCGTGACGGCGGACAGCGCCTGCCTGCCGCCGAAGTGCGCGGCGTACTCGCGGGCCAGGCGGCGCGCCTTGAGCGAGCCGAGAGCGAACGGCTCGGCCGGGGCCAGCCAGCCCGCCGCGACATAGGCGGGCAGCTCCTGGCGCACGGCCCGCAGCTCGCGCTGGCGCAGGAACACGGCGAGCCAGGTGACGAGGCCGAACACCGGCACCATGAACGTCGCGTAGACCGCGAAGAAGCCGTACTCGCCGAAGTTCGACGAGCCGTTCCAGAAGGCGTGCATGCCCATCGCGGTCAGCAGTCCGGCGAGCGGCAGCAGCACCCGGCGGGCGCGGCCGCGGTCGGGGGCCGTGACGGCGGCGACGCCGAATCCGATGCCGGTCAGCACCGTGAACAGCGGATGAGCGAACGGCGACATGATGACGCGGACGAAGAAGGTCGCGGCGGTCACCGACGTGAAACCGGGGCCGGTGCCGGTGAGCTGGTCGGTGCCGAACGCGTTGCCCAGATAGAGGATGTTCTCGGTGAACGCGAAGCCGGTCGCGGTGACGCCTGCGATGACGATGCCGTCCACGACCCCGGCGAAGTCGCGTCTGCGGAACAGGAAGACGAGGAGCACCGCCGCCGCCTTCGCCGACTCCTCGACCACCGGGGCGATCACGGTGGCGCCGAGCGTGTCGGCGCTCGACGGGTCGGCCGTCGCCGTCTCTATCCAGCGGGTCGCGAAGCTGTTGGCGACGATCGCGATGAGGGCCGCCGCGCAGGCGCCCCAGGCGAACGCGAAGACCGTGTTCCGCCACGGACCCGGGCGCACCCGGTCCAGCCAGCGGAACGCGGCTATCAGCAGCGGCACCGGCAGCACGGCCAGACCGAGCCCCACGAGGAAGCCCTCGGTGCCGGTCTGCTCCCGCACCAGCGCCAGGATCACCGCGCCCGACAGCGCCAGCAGCGCGGCGAGCGCCGTGGCCTGCACCCCCTTCCGCTCCCACCAGCGCGGATGCGGGACCGCGCCGCTCGGCGGCGTGCCGAGGGCGTGATCCTGCTGAGGCGGATACGTGGGGTAGTGGGCCACGGATTGACCCTAACGAGGGATGCCGGGTGCCGCGACGGGGCCCGGGTTCCCCCGCAGCTCAGCGGCGTCGGAACAGCAGGTCGTGCACGACGTGGCTCTTGTCCAGGCCCTTGCCCTCGAAGCGGGTCAGGGGGCGGAACGCGGGGCGCGGGGCGTAGCCGCCGCCGGGCACCGTGTTCTCGTAGTCGGGGTGCGCCGTGAGGACCTCGAGCATCTGCTCCGCGTAGTCCTCCCAGTCCGTCGCGCAGTGCACGATCGCGCCCGGCCTGAGCGGGCCGGCGACCAGGGACAGGAAGTCGGGCTGGATCAGGCGCCGCTTGTTGTGCCGCTTCTTGGGCCACGGGTCGGGGAAGTACACGCGCAGCCCGTCCAGGCTGTCGTCCGGGAGCATGGCGCGCAGCAGGATGATCGCGTCGCCGTTCGCCACCCGGACGTTCTTCATGCCGCCGCGGTCCGCCAGGTTCAGCAGGTTGCCCTGGCCCGGGGTGTGCACGTCGACCGCGAGGATGCCCGTCGTCGGATCGTCCGCGGCCATCTGGGCCGTGGCCTCGCCCATGCCGAAGCCGATCTCCAGGACGATCCGCTCCACGCCGGGGAACAGCGCGGGCAGGTCGAGCGTCTGCCGGCCGTCGATGTCCAGGCCCCACTGGGGCCACAGGCGCTGCAGGGCGTCGGCCTGGGCGGTGGTGACCCTGCTGCGGCGGGGCTGGAAGCTGCGGATGCGGCGCTCGAAGTGGGAGCCGGCGGGGTCCGGGCGGGGGCCGTCCGGGAAGCGGGGCTCGTTCGGGCGGGCGGGGACGTGATTCTCAGGCGACTCAGACACAATGCCCCCGATTTTACGTACCGCGCGCCCCCTCGGCGCCGGGTACGCGACCGTCACAGGGCGGCCAGGGCCCGGGTGGCGATGTGGCGGCCGATGGGGAGGGCGGCTGTCGCCGCGGGTGACGGCGCGTTCAGCACGTGGACCGCGCGCGGCCCCTCGCGGATGAGGAAGTCGTCCACCAGCGTCCCGTCCCGCAGCACGGCCTGCGCCCGCACCCCCGCCTCCGCAGGCACCAGATCCGCCCCGTCGACGGCCGGTACCAGCCTCCGCACCGCCCGCGCGAACGCCCCCCGGGACGCGGACCGCAGCACCTCCCCGGCCCCGTACCGCCAGTGCTGCCGCGCCAGGTGCCAGGACCCGGGCCAGCCGAGCGTCCCGGCCAGGTCCCGCGGCCGCACCACGCCCCATCCGTAGCCCTCGCGGGCCAGCGCCGGGACCGCGTTGGGTCCCACGTGGACGCCTCCGTCGACGCCCCGCGTCAGATGCACCCCGAGGAACGGGAACGCCGGGTCCGGCACCGGATAGACCAGCCCCCGCACCAGCTCGGGCCGGGCCAGCTCGAAGTACTCACCCCGGAACGGCACGATCCGCATGCCCGGGTCGTCCCCCGTCAGCCGCGCCACCTCGTCGCAGTGCAGCCCCGCGCAGTTCACCAGGACCCGCGCCCGCACCACGTCCCCCGCGCGCGTGCGCACCGCGACCCCGCGCCCCGGGCGCCGGTCGACCTGCACGACCTCCGCCCCGTAGCGGACCTCGGCGCCGGACACTTCGGCGAGCCGCTCCGCGACCGCCCGGTAGTCCGCGATCCCCGTCGTGCCCACGTGGATCGCCGCCAGGCCGCGCACCTGCGGCTCGTACTCCTGGATCTGGACCGGGCCGAGCTCGCGCACCGCGATCCCGTTCTCCCGGCCGCGCTGGACCAGTGCGTGCAGCCGCGGCAGCTCGTCCCGCTCGGTGGCGACGATCAGCTTGCCGGTGACCTCGTGCGCGATCCCGTACTCCGCGCAGAACGTGACCATCTCGGCCGCCCCGCGCACCGCGAACCGCGCCTTGAGCGAGCCCGGGCGGTAGTAGATCCCGCTGTGGATCACCCCGCTGTTGCGCCCCGTCTGGTGGCGGGCCGGGCCCGGCTCCTTCTCCAGGACGACGACGCGGGTGCCCGGCGCGGCCCGGGAGACGGCATACGCGGTGGACAGCCCGACGATCCCGCCGCCGACCACCAGCACGTCCCCGTCCAGCACAGCCGTCCCCACCAGGCCTCACCTCCACGCCCTGCATCTTGCCCGACGCCACTGACAGTCCCGACGCCACCGACCAGTCCCGACCCGCCGACAGCGCCGACAGGTCCGTGGGTCCCGCCCGGCCCCGGGACACGGAGGTGAGGACCCGGGCCGGGGGCTACGCCGGAGCCATCAGGAGGGGGCGCGCCCGTTCCCGTAGTTCCACGACTCTCGGCTCGTCGCCGTACGGCTCCAGACGGTGCAGCAGGTCCTTCACGTACTCCGTGGTGCGCGCGGACGAGATGCGGCCCGCGACCTCGAGCGCCCGTGTGCCCTGCTCGCACGCCGCGTCCAGGTTCCCCGACTCCAGCTCGGCGACCGCCGACACCACCAGGCGCAGCCCGTGCGAGCGCACGAACTCCTCCGTGGGCCGCGACAGCGCCTGCTCCGTGAACCGGCGCACCTGACGCGGCGCCTTCAGGTCCCGGTAGCACTCGGCCGCGTCCGCCGCGAAACGGTCGTACGAGTAGAAGCCCAGCCACGACGGATCGTTGTCACCGTCGCGGGAGCGCTCCAGCCAGCCCTCGGCGGCCTTGAGCGAGGCGCCGGCCGCCTGCGCGTCACCGGTACGCGCGTGCGCGCGCGCCTCGACGAGCCGGAAGAAGCTCATCGTGCGGGCGGTCGCCAGGCTCTTGTTCCGCTCCAGCGCCGCCTGCGCCAGGTCGACGCCCTCGTCGCCGAAGCCGCGGTACGTCGCCTGCAGCGACATCGAGGCGAGCACGTAGCCGCCGAGCGGGACGTCGGCCGCGGCCCGCGCGAGCCGCAGCGCCTGGATGTAGTACCGCTGCGCCGCCTCCTGCTGACCCGTGTCGAACGCCATCCACCCGGCTAGGCGCGTCAGTTCGGCCGCGGCGCCGAACAGGGAGCGGCCCACGTCGTCCGAGTACGAGCCGAGCAGCAGCGGTGCCGCCTCCACCCGCAGGCACTCGGGCACCATCGACGAACGCCAGTCCCCGCCGCCGTACTTGGAGTCCCAGCGGCGTGCGTCCTGTGCGGCCTCGCGCAGCTTCTGCACGTCACTGTGGCCGACCTTCTGCGGTGCGCCCTCCTCGGCACCGTGCGCCTCGCGCGCGACCGACGAGTCGGCCGGGGTTATCAGCCATCGCGAGGCCGGTGTGGCGTACGCGCTCACCGCGAAGGACCCGGCGAGCGACTGCCAGATCCCGCCACCGCCCGCGCGGCGGCCCGCCAGATCGAGGCGGTACAGCTCCGTCGCCGACCGCACCGCCGCCCGCACGTCCCGCGGGAAGGCGAGCCCCACCTCGGGCGCGGGGTCCGCGTCCGCCAGGCCGATCTCGTGCAACGGCACAGGCCGGCCCAGCTTCTGGCCGATCGCGGCCGCGATGAGGTGCGGGGCGGCGCCCTGCGGCACCATGCCCTTCGACACCCAGCGCGCCACGGACGTCTTGTCGTAGCGCAGCGTCAGTCCGCGCTGCGACCCCAGATCGTTGACCCGGCGCGCCAGTCCGGCGTTGCTGATTCCCGCGAGGGCGAGAACGGCGCCGAGTTTCTCGTTCGGCCCGCGTTGCTCCCTGGACATGCGTCACCCCTCGACACAGACGGCTGCCGCGCCTGGCGGCTACGCCGAGAAGACGGCCCGACTCGGCCTGGCATAACCGCGCGGCATTCGTACACCCAGCGTAGTTCGCCGCCTCCCAAGCGTTAAGGGCGGTGGTTCCAGATGGCGGGATTGTTGTCCGTACTGAAGTACGGCGCAGGCCACGCCGTGTGACCGTGTGCTCCGCCCGTGGTGCCGTGCGCCCACACGTGCGCTCTTGGCCGTCCCCCGGGGGAGCGCTTCCATGGGACCTGCGTGGGTCGGCCCGCTGTACTGGATCCAGCGGGCTGGGGGACACCGCCGCCTTCATCCCCGCGGGCGGTGGAACGGTCCGGGAGGCGAACTGCGCCTCCCGGACTGCGCGTTGCGCGCTGTGGCCGAAGCGGGTCGGCCGGCTCCGGCCAACCCGCGCCGATTTGGCCGAATCTCACCGTTGTTGTGCCGTTGTCGTTCCGTGCTGCGTGGGTAGTACCACGGTTCAACGACCGCTCAAAAGGGGCGCATCCGGGGGAGCACACGCCATTTTCCGCTCCCTTCATGCGTCCTCCAGGACGCCTCCTTCGTGGCAGCATGGGGATCCCTTGGATGTCCACAGCGTGTGGAGGCGGCGATGCGGTGGTTGGTGGGGTGGAGCAGTACCGCCGCCGGGCCCCTCGCCCCCGGTTCCGCCGGAGCGACCGGGACGGACGGCGAGACGGTCCACCCGGTGGGGTCCCAACTCCTGTGGGGAGACCCGGATCCCCTGTGGGCGGTCGGTGACTGGCGCCCCGACGAAGTACGCATCGTGAAGGTCGACGACCAGACCCGGATCGCGGTCCTCGGCGTCTGCGGCGCCACCGACGAGCAGCTGCGCGTCGGCCTGTTCGCCGCCCGCGGCGGCGCCCTGCGCCACCTGACCGCCTGGCCCGGCAGCTACACGGCCGTCGTCCGGGCCGGCCGCCGCGTCACCGTCCTCGGTGACCTCGCGGGCGCCCGGCCCGTCTTCCACACCCCCTGGGCCGGCGGCACCGCCTACGCCACCGCAGCCCTCCCCCTCGCCGACCTCATCGAGGCCAACCTCGACGTCGGACACCTCGCCGCGCTCCTCGCCGCCCCCGACGTGCCCGAGGCGCTGCACGACTCGACCCCCTACGAGGGCGTGCGCCGCATCCCGCCCGGACACGCGCTCGTGCTGCGCGCCGGATCCCGCGAGATCGCCGGCTACGAACCCGTCGCCTCCCTCGCCGTCGCCGCCACCCCCACCGACCCCGCCGACGCCGTGGACGGCGTACGGGACGCCCTCGTGGACGCCGTACGCACCCGGCTCGCCGCACCCCGGCACGTGCCCGGCACCGACCTCGACCCCGGTCCCGTACCCGGCATGGGGCCCGCCGAGCGGCGCGCCGCGCGCGGGATGCCCGTGCCCGGCATCGGCGCCGACCTCTCCGGCGGTCCCGCCTCCGGCACCCTCGCACTGCTCGCGGCCGGACTGCCCGGACTGCCCGGCACCGTCCTCGGGCACGGCACCGGCGCGGGCGAGCGCCTGCTCGCGGTCACCTTCAACGACCTCACCTCCGCGCCCGCCCACCACGAGGCCGAACTGGAGCGCGCCGGCGTCCTCGCCGCCAACCCGCGCCTGCACCACGTCGTCGTCGCGGGCGGCGAGGAGACCCTGCCCTACGCCGAGTTGGACGGGCCCCTCACGGACGAGCCCAGCGCCGCCCTCGTGACCGCCGCCCGGCACCGCGCGCGCCTCGCCTCCGAGACCGCGGGCGTCTACCGGGCCGAACACCTCGCCGCCCGCCTGCTCGACGAGCACGGCGCCGACGCCCTCGCCGCCACCGACGACCTCGCCGCGCTCGTGCGCCGCGCCGCCGAGGACGCGTACGACGAGGGGTACGAGCGCGGCGTCCACGACCACGACGCCACCGCGATCCTCACCGCGCTGCTGCGCCTGCACGCCGGGGCCGGACTGCTGCGCCACCCGCCCGCGGCCCGCGCCGCCGCGCAGATGTTCTGGGCGCACGAGGTGCCCCGGGAGGAGCGGGAGCCGCTCACCCGCCGCGCCCGCTCGCTCGCCCGCGCCCGCGACACCTTCGGGCTCGCCCCTGCCGTCGACGACTTCCGCGCGGAGCTCGCCGCGCGCATGGGCGGCGACGCGGACGCGGCGCGCTATCTCTTCGACGAGCTGAGCTGCGCGCCCGACGGTTTCGTCACCGCGACCCGCGTGCGCACCTTCCTCGACAAGTTCCGCCGCACGGTGGACGGTCCGGCCTACGAGGAGGACCTGCGCGGGCTGCCCGACATCGCGTCCCGGCGCCAGATCGTCGAGGCCTGGCTCGCGGCGTACGCCGCGTCCGCGGACCCGGCGGGGGAGAGCGCCGCCGATCTGCCCGAGGCCGTCGCCGTCGAACTCTGCCCGGACCTCGCGCGCTACGACGAGTCCGCCGACCTCACCGCCACCGTCACCGGACTGCTCGGCACCCATCCGCGCGTCCAGGGCCGCGCCCTCACGGTCCGGCTCGACGAACTCCTGTCCCGAACCCGGCAGTTCCGCACCGCGACCGTCCCCGGCTACCGCGCCTACCAGAAGCTGCGCACACGCCTCGCCGCCGTCGAGCGAGACCGGCTGCGGCTGGACGAGCACCGCCCGCGCGTCCTGTCGACGTTCGTGCGCAGCCGGCTGATCGACGAGGTCTACCTGCCGCTGATCGGCGACAACCTCGCCGCCCAGCTCGGCAGCGCGGGCGGCCTGCTGCTGCTCGTCTCGCCGCCCGGCTACGGCAAGACGACGCTCATGGAGTACGTCGCCGACCGGCTCGGGATGATCCTCGTGAAGGTCAACGGGCCCGCGCTCGGCCACGGTGTCACCTCCCTCGACCCGGCCGAGGCGCCGAACGCCGCGGCCCGCCAGGAGGTCGAGAAGATCAACTTCGCCCTGGAGGCGGGCAACAACGTCCTGCTCCACCTCGACGACATCCAGCACACCTCGCCCGAACTGCTGCAGAAGTTCATCTCCCTGTGCGACGCCCAGCGCCGCATGGAGGGCGTCTGGAACGGCCGGTCCCGCACCTACGACCTGCGCGGCAAGCGCTTCGTGGTCTGCATGGCCGGCAACCCCTACACCGAGTCCGGTGCCCGCTTCCGCATCCCCGACATGCTCGCCAACCGCGCCGACGTGTGGAACCTCGGCGACGTCCTGACCGGCAAGGAGGAGGCCTTCGCCACCTCCTTCGTCGAGAACGCGCTCACCGCCAACCCGCACCTCGCCCCGCTCGCCGGCCGGGACCGCGCCGACCTCGACCTGCTCGTCCGGCTCGCCGCGGGCGACCCCACCGCCCGGCCCGACCGGCTCGTGCACGCCTACCCGGCCGCCGAGCGCGAGCGCATCGTCACGGTGCTGCGCCATCTGCTCGCCGCCCGCGGCACCGTCCTCGCCGTGAACGCCGCCTACATCGCGTCCGCCGCCCAGGACCCGGCGACCCGCACCGAACCGCCCTTCCGGCTGCAGGGCTCGTACCGCGACATGAACAAGATCGCCGCGCGGATCGATCCCGCGATGAACGACGCCGAGCTCGCCGCCGTCGTCGACGACCACTACGCGAGCGAGGCCCAGACCCTCACCACGGGCGCGGAGGCCAACCTGCTCAAGCTCGCCGAGCTGCGCGGCACGCTCGACGCCCGGCAGAGCGCCCGCTGGGACGAGATCAGGGCCGGGCACGTCCGGGCCCGCACCCTGGGCGGTCCCGACACCGATCCGCTGGTGCGTGCCGTGGCCGCGCTCGGACTGCTCGCCGACCGGGTCGCCGCCGTCGAGTCCGCCATCACGCGCGCCTCCACCGCGCCCCCGCGGTGAACGCACCGCCCCGATGGGGGACCTCGCCGCACTCTGCGCTACAAAGGGCCTGGGGCGAGACCAGCGAGGTGGGGGTACATATGGCGGCGGAGCGGGGCATACCGGCCGAATTCCTGGACGGCTTCGTGCGCATCGTCGCCGAGGCCTCCACGACCGGCCGCAGGCTGACCCGCGACGAGCTCGACTCCCGGCGCGCCCTCGGCGAGCGCGCCGCCGAGGCCGGACACGGCCTGCGCACCCTCGTCGGCGTCCACCTCGCGGCGGCCCGCGCCCACACCTACGACCGCGCCGCCACCCTCGACGGCGTGCTCACCGCCGTCGAGCAGGGCGTCGACGCCTTCGCCGAAGGGTACGAGCGGGCCCAGCGGCTCGCCGTGCGCCGCGAGGAGGCGGCCCGCCGCGAGTTCATCGACGACCTGCTGCACGGGCGCAGCGACCTCGGCCTGCTCGCCGAGCGCGCCGAACGCTTCGGGCTCCGGCTCTCCTTCGCGCACGCCGTCGCCGTGGCCCAGGGCGAGCGGTCCTACGACGAGGGCGACAGCGCCCCGCGCGACGTGGAGCGGGCCCTGACCGCCCGGTTCGGCGACCGGAACGTCCTGCTGACCACCAAGGACGGCCGTCTCGTGTGCATCGCGCCCGGTGACCAGGACGAGGTCCTCGCGCACTTCGCCAAGCAGGCGCACGCCGCCACCGACGGCGGCCGGGTCGCCATCGGCCGCCCGCAGTCCGGACCCGGCGGCGTCGTCCAGTCCTACGAAGAGGCCCTGGGCGCCCTCGACCTCGCCGTCCGCCTCGAACTCGACGAACCGGTCCTGCGCGCCGCCGACCTCCTCGTCTACCCGGTCCTCACCCGCGACCGGCAGGCCATGGCCGACCTCGTGCTGAACGCGCTCGGTCCGCTCCAGCAGGCCCGCGGCGGCGCCCGGCCCCTGATCGAGACGCTCGCCGTCTACTTCGACACCGGCTGCGTCGCCGCCGAGGCGGCCCGCCGCCTCTCCCTCAGCGTCCGCGCGTTCACCTACCGGCTCGCCCGCATCCACCAGCTGACCGGCGCCGACCCCGCGGACCCGGTCCACCGGTACACGCTGCAGACGGCCGTGATCGGGGCACGCCTCCTGGACTGGCCGGCGCAGCAGTTCTGACCGCCGCCGCCCGGCACCCCTGCGCAGAACCCCTCCCGCACCTTAGAGTTGATCATCCGTCAGCCGCAGCAGGGCTGCCGGTTCGCTCGGCAACTGGGGGAGTGGGCTCATGGTGGAACCGGTCTCGGCCGTCCTGGGGGTGCTCGTCGCCGTCGGCTCCGGCACGGCCAACGAAGCGGGCAAACAGCTGTGGGAGACCGCAGGCGCACTGGTGCGGCGCATCACCGGACGCGAGGTCGCCGCGCCCGCCACGGCCACGGAGCGACAGGACCTCGCCGCCTCGATCGTCGCCGCATGTGCCGACCGTCCCGAACTCCTCGCCCAGTTCCTCCAGTTGACCCGCGGACTGCCGGGGCCGCCCGACTGGCCGGCCGGTGCACCGCCCCGGCTGCCGTCCGCGCCGTACGTCTTCACCGACCGGCGCGAGATCCTGCGCGGCCTCGACGAGGAGTCCGCCCGGCCCTTCCGGGGGCGCCCCCGCACCGTCCAGCTGCACGGCCCCGAGGGCATCGGCACCACCGCGGCCGTCCTCCACTGGGGATGGCGGCGCGCCGACCGCTTCCCCGACGGACAGCTCTACGCCGACGTGCGCGGCGCGACACCCGGCGAGACGGCGGCCCGGCTGCTGCGCCGGATCGGGACGCCCGACGACCGGATACCGCCCGCGGCAGCCGACCGTGTCGACGCGCTGCGCGGACTCCTCGGGGAGCGGCGGGTGCTCGTCGTCCTCGACCACGTGACGTCCACCGCCCAGGTGCGCCCGCTCGTCGTCCCCGGGCCCGGGGTGTGCACCGTCGTCGTGGCCCGCGAACGGTTCGCCGGGCTCGGCGCCGTGCACCTGCCGCTGGGACCGCTGCCGCCCCGGGACGCGCGGCGGGTCCTGACGGGCGTCGCCGGGAAGGCCGCCGTCGCCGCCGCCCGGGCCACGCTGCCCGCCGTGCTCGACCGGTGCGCCGGACACCCCTACGCTCTGCA
>NZ_WWIA01001059.1 GCF_009870065.1 Streptomyces sp. SID5785
CTCCGCCGTGTGGTTGTAGACGACGTCGAGGATCACCTCGATGCCCGCCTCGTGCAGCGCGCGCACCGCCGACTTGAACTCCAGGACCTGCTCGCCCCGGTCGCCCCACGACGCGTACGTGTTGTGCGGGGCGAAGAAGCCGATCGTGTTGTAGCCCCAGTAGTTGTGCAGCCCCGCGTCCACCAGCCGGTGGTCGTCCACGAACTGATGGACCGGCATCAGCTCCAGGGCCGTCACCCCGAGCTCCGTCAGGTGCTCGATCAGGGCCGGGTGCGCGAGCCCCGCGTACGTGCCCCGCAGCTCCGGCGGCAGCCCCGGGTGCGTCATCGTCAGGCCCTTCACATGGGCCTCGTAGAGCACCGTCTCGTGGTACGGGATCCGTGGCGGCCGGTCGTCGCCCCAGTCGAAGTACGGGTTGACGACCACCGAGGTCATCATGTGCGGCGCCGAGTCCCGGTCGTCGCGCGCGTCCGGCGAGCCGAACGGGTACCCGTAGACGGACGGGTCCCAGCCGATCCGCCCCGCGATCGCGCGCGCGTACGGGTCGAGGAGCAGCTTCGCCGAGTTGCAGCGCAGCCCGCGCGCCGGGTCGTACGGGCCGTGCACGCGGTAGCCGTAGCGCTGGCCCGGCATGATCCCGGGCAGGTACGCGTGCCGGACGAACGCGTCCGCCTCGCGCAGCTCCACGGCCGTCTCCGCGCCGTCGTCGTGCAGCAGGCACAGCTCGATGCGGTCCGCGGCTTCCGAGAAGACCGCGAAGTTCGTCCCGGCGCCGTCGTAGCTGGCGCCCAGTGGATACGCCTGTCCCGGCCAGACCTGCATGGCACCCACGCTTCCGCTCGCGGCCCGGCGGCCCGGGCGACATCGCACAGTCTCTCCCCGAAAGTCACGGAACCACACCGGAGTTGCGCCCCTCTTACCGGTCGACCACGTCAGGCCGGTGCCCGTCGAGCGGCGGGACCGGCGGGGAATCAGGGGGAAGATGTGCGCGAGCTCGCAAGACGCCATCTGGGGAAACTGGTGACCGGGGCGGCCCTCGCGGTCGCCGGAGCCGCCGTGGCCGTCGGGGTGAGCCTGCCCGGCGACGCGGGGGCGGCCGGGGACACCGCCGCCGCCGGTGCGGCGCGGCAGGACGCGGTGGCCCCTGCGGGCACCGTCGAGGCGGCGCCCCGGGAAGGCGAGAAGGGCGTCGGACGCGATCCGCTGACCGACGCCGAGATCACCCGCGCGGAGAAGCTCGCCGCGGCGAGCGACACCCTGCGGCGCAGCGCGCGGGACGTCGACGGCGACCGCGGCCCGCAGCACCTGTCGACGAACCTGACGGAGACCGACCCGCGGCTGACCGGCGCCGCCGCGGCCCAGCGCCGCGCCGACGTCGTGTCCTACGACTACCGCGGCGACACCGTCGTCACGAAGACGGTGAACCTGGACACCGGCACGGTGGAGGACACCGCGACCGACCACGGTGTGCAGCCGCCGCCCGGCCGGGCCGAACTGACCGAGGCGGCCCGGCTCCTGATCGGCGACAAGCTCGGCGCCGGACTGCGCGAGGACTACGCGGACGCCACCGGGAAGAAGCTCACCGAGGCGAAGCAGCTGCAGCTCAGCGGCATGATCTTCCGCAAGGGCACCGTCCGCGACGTCCCGGCGGAGCTCGCCGGTTGCGGCACGCACCGCTGCCTGCGCGTCATCGCCAAGGTCACGAACGGCCCGTGGATCGACACCCGCGCCCTCGTCGTCGACCTGAGCGACAGGACGGTCGGCCGGCTCTCCTGAGCCGCGCCGCCACCGCGTCCCACCGCCACGGCGGCGACGCCGCCACCGCATCCGCCGGCCCGCCCGGCCTTCCGGCTTCTTCCCGTACGAGGGAGTACTTCCGCATGCCCGCGACACCCACCGCATCCCGCACGGCCGCACCGCGCAGACGCTCCGCGCTCGCCCTGAGCGGCCTCGGCGTCGCCGCGCTGCTCGGCGCCGCGCTCGCCACGGGCCCCGCCGCCCAGGCGGCCCCTGCCGCCCCGCCGAAGGCCCCCGCGGCCGCTCCAGCACCCGCCTGCTCGGCCGCGTACCGCATCGAGCAGACCCTCGACGGCGGCACCACCTGGCGCATGTGCTGGCACTACAACACGATGGCGGGCCTCGTCCTCGACGACGTCACCTACCAGCCCAAGGGCGAGGCCGCGCCCGTCAAGGTCCTCACCAGTGCCCGGCTCGCCCAGGTGCACGTCCCCTACGACGACGGCGAGGCCGAGTACGACGACATCACGGGCACCGACTTCGGCCTGGCGCTGCAGAACCTGCGGCCCGCCGAGTGCCCCGGCGGCACCATCAAGACCGTCAAGGTCCCCGACACGGGCGACGTGAAGGGGCTGTGCACCACCACGCGTGCGCGCGGGCACGCGTACCGGCTCAGCGACGACGCGTCGACCGGCGGCAGCGGCAAGCTCTACAGCGCCCAGGGCAAGGACCTGCTCGTCTACACGGTCAACAAGGCGTCCTGGTACGAGTACATCACCGAGTGGCGCTTCTCCTCGGACGGCACCATCTCCTCCGACGTGGGCGCGACCGGCAGTCTCTCCCCGTACGACTACGACGGCACCGACGGCAAGGGCTGGCCCCTCGGCAAGGGCGCGAGCGCCTACGCGGAGAGCCACAGCCACAACATCTTCTGGCGGCTCAACTTCGGCCTGGACGGCTCGCCCAAGGCCCGCGTCGAGCAGTACGACTCCAAGGTGACCCCGCCGCGCGGCGACGGCTCGCCCACCACGAAGACCACCCGCACCCCCGTCACCAAGGAACTCGCCGGTGACGTCAAGGACATGCGGTGGTGGCGCGTGGTCTCCAAGGCGGGCAAGAACAAGGACGGGCACCCGCGCTCCTACGAGTTCGTCCCCGGCCGCTCCAGCAGGTACCCCGGGCGCTCCTTCACACGGCACGACGTGTACTTCACCGAGTACAAGAAGTGCGAGCAGTACGCGAGCGACAACCCCTCGGCGCACTGCGGCGGAACGAGCGTGGACAAGTGGGTCGGCGGCCAGACGCTGACCCACCCGATCACGTGGGTCAACATCGGGTTCCACCACATCGCCCGGGACGAGGACCAGCAGCCGATGCCGGTGCACTGGCAGGGCTTCTCGCTGGCTCCCAGGGACGTGACCGCTATGAATCCGCTCACGCCCGGCGACCTCGCGGACCAGAACGGAGCACCCCGAGAGGGCAGTTGAGAAACTCTCGGCCGCATCGGGCTGCACCGCCGCCCGCTCCCGGAGTACCCTTCCTTGATCGTTGCCCGGGGAAGGCGCGAACAGGCTCGGGGGCGGAAGGCGGTGCGGAGCGGGTGAGCTCGGGAGGGCTGGAGCTGCCCCCAGGCGACGAGGGCCACGAGGGCCAGGACGGCCAGGGTGCAGCCTCCGCGGACATCCCGCCCGGAGCGGTGTCGCTGGCCCGGCCCATGGACGTGGCGTCCCAGATCGGACCCGAACTGGACTGGGACGCGCGGGACTGGGGCGAGGTCCGCACGCGCGCCCAGCGGGCCGGCCGTGCCTACATCTGGCTGAACCTGGTCGAGCAGCGGCTGCGCGCCGTCGTCGCGGCCGTGCTGCGGCCCGTCTACGAGCCCGTGCACGGCGACGACTGGGTGGTCGCCGCCGCCGGGCCCGCCGGGCAGGAGTGGGTGCAGCGGGCGGTCGCGGTGCGCGAGGTCAGCCGGCGCAAGGGCTACCTCCTCGACCCGGCCGACGACAACGTGCTGTCGTTCCTGACGCTCCCGCAGCTGCGGGAGCTGATGGTCCAGCACTGGCCCTGCTTCGAGCCGTACTTCGACGACCGGCGCGACGTCGAGCTCGCCCTCGACGAGCTGGAGGTCACGCGCAACGTGGTCTCGCGCAACCGCGCCCTGTCCGAGACCGTCCTCGCCCAGGCGGAGCGGGCCTCCGCGCGCCTGCTCGAGATACTCGGCGCCGGGTCGGACGTGCCGTCCGCCCGCAGGCTCCCGGTCGACGCGGTCGAGGACCTCGTCGGCGACCGGTACGCGGACGTCGTCGGCGTCCACCCGGACCGGGTGCGGCTGCTGCGCCAGTTCCCCGCGGAGGACCTGTTCGGGGGCGCCCGCCGCCTCGACGCCATCGGGATAGGCCTGAACCTGCTGGTGCAGAACTTCTCGGGCCGCCGGCTGATCCGGCTCGCGGAGTCCGGATCCCGCGTGCGCCTGCTGTTCCTCAACCCGGCGTCGAGCGCGGTCAAACGCCGCGAGCGGGAACTGGGGCTCAAAAGGGGTGAGTTGAGCCGCGCCGTCGAGATGAACATCCTGCACATGCGCCGGGTCCGCGCCCGGCTGCGCGACCCCGGGGCCTTCGAGATCCAGGTCTACGACGAGACCCCGCGCTTCACCGCCTACCTCGTCGACGGGGACGGCTCCGACGGGGTCGCCGTCGTCCAGACCTATCTGCGGCGCAGCCGTGGCATGGAGGCGCCCGTGCTCGTCCTGCGCGGCGGCGGCCGGGTGGTGCGCTCCGGCGCCTCGCCCGACATGGGGGAGAACGGACTGTTCGTGACGTACCGGGACGAGTTCGAGCAGGCCTGGGCGGACGCCCGCCCCGTGTCCTGACCCGGGTCCGCCGCGCCGGGACCGGCCGAGCCGGGCGGGAACGGGGCGCCCGGCCGATTGTCAGTGGCCCGTGCGAAGGTGGTGACCACTGGGGGAACGCACCACGAGAAGGGGGCTGCCATGGGCTGGCACCGGGAGCTGCTGATCGGCTTCGACCTGGAGACGACGGGGACCGATCCGCGCGAGGCGCGCATCGTCACCGGCGCGGTCATCGAGGTCAGGGACGGCGCGGTGCTCGGGCACCGCCAGTGGCTCGCGGACCCGGGCGTCCCCATCCCGGACGAGGCCGTCGCCGTGCACGGCATCAGCGACGAGCGGGCCAGAGCCGAGGGCGCGCCGGCCGACCGGGTCGCGGACGCGATCGCGGAGGTCCTCGTCGGGTACTGGCGCACGGGCGTCCCGGTGGTGGCGTACAACGCGACGTTCGACCTGACCCTGCTCTCCGCCGAGCTCGCCCGCCACGGGCTGCCCTCGCTGGCCGAGCGGCTCGGCTTCGACCCGGCCCCGGTCGTCGACCCGTACACGATCGACCGCACCGTCGACCGCTACCGCAGGGGCAAGCGCAATCTGGAGGCGGTCTGCACCGAGTACGGGGTCACGCTCGACGCGGCGCACGACGCCTCCGCCGACGCACTGGCCGCCGCCCGGCTCGCCCGCGCCCTCGGCGAGCGCCACCCCAAGGTCGCGGCCCTCGGCCCCGCGGAGCTGCACCGCCGGCAGGTGGAGTGGTACGAGGAGTGGGCGACGGACTTCCAGGCGTTCCTCAGACGCAAGGGCGACGAGACGGCGGTCGTGGACCCGGTCTGGCCGATACGCACGCTCACCGCGGACTCCGGCGCGGCCGGGCACCGGACCAGTCCGTCCGGTGTGTGAGGCCCGGCGCTGAGAGCCGCTCTCAGAACGGGTACCACCGCACGGCCGGATCCCCGTCCCGCAGGGAGGCGACCCGCCGCTCGAACTCGGCGCGTGCCCCCGGATTGCTCGGCGCGTGCTGGGCCACCCACGCACACGAGGCCGTCTCGCGCGCCCCGCGCAGCACCGCACACCCCTCCCACTCCCGGACGTCCCAGCCGTACGCGTCCACGAATCCGTCGTAGGCGGCCGCGGGCAGGCCGTACCGGTCCCGGGAGAGCGCCATCACCACGAGGTCGTGCTCGCGCAGGTCGCCGGAGAAGGTCTCCAGATCGACGAGGACCGGCCCGTCCGGCCCGACGTGCACATTGCGGGGCAGCGCGTCCCCGTGGATCGGGCCGGGCGTCAGATGCGGGGTGAGCGCGGCGGCGGCCTCGGCGAAACCGTCCCGCCGCTCCCGCAGATACGCCGCGTCGGCCGGGTCGATCGCGTCCCCGGCCAGCCGCAGCCAGCGTTCGACACCGCCGAGCAGCTCCCGGCGCGGCAGCGTGAAGGCGCGGGGTGCGGGCAGTGCGTGCACGAGTGTCAGGAGCTCGGCGAGGTCGCGCGGCTCGGCCGGGCGCACCGCCTCCGCGATGCGGTGCCACACGGTGACCGGATGCCCGTCGACGACGAGCACCTCGTCCCGGGCGGCGCGCACCGCCGGCACCCCGTGCTCGGCCAGATATCCGGCGATCGCCAGCTCGCGCCGGGCCCGGTCGAGTAGTTCGGCGCCGCCCGCGGCGCTGTCCCGGCCGACCTTGACGACGAGGTCACCCGCGGCGAACACCGCGTTCTCACCGAGGGCGAGCAGTCGGGCGGCGGACACCGCCCCGTCCACGACTCCCGCGCGCGTCAGCACGTCCCGTGCCCGTGCCTCGTCCATCATGAGCCTCCTGCGCTTCTGTTCCGCGCACCCGGCCGGCCGCGGCCGGGCACCGGCTCAGTCTCGCACCCGTCCGTATGTCTTGACGTGGCAGGACGCTGTCAGGACCATGACGGGGGCCGCCGGGGCGGCCGGGTACCGCACGACCGTCCGAACCGCCCGAAGGAGTCGCACCGGTGAGCTCGGCGATCACAGCGAAACGGCCGGAGCGCCGTGCGGGCCGGGACGTCCGCCCGGCCGGGCCGCAGCGGGACCGGGGCGCCTGGTTCCTGGTCCTGCCCGCGCTCATCCCGATCCTGGTGCTCAGCGTCGGCCCCCTCCTCTACGGCATCGGGCTCTCGCTCACCGACGCCCAGTCGGGCCGCACCGAGCCCACCCAGTGGATCGGCGCGCTGAACTTCCGCGACCTGTTCCACGACACCCTCTTCTGGGACTCGTTCCGCATCGGTCTGCTGTGGGCCGTCGGCGTGACCGTGCCGCAGTTCGTGCTCGCCCTGGGCCTGGCCCTGCTGCTCAACGAGAACCTGCGCTTCCGCTGGCTGGCCCGGGCCCTCGCGATCATCCCGTGGGCCATGCCGGAGGTCGTCGTCGGCATCATGTGGCGGCTCGTCTACCACCCCGACGCCGGTGTCCTCAACGAGACCCTGTCGAGCCTCGGCCTCGGCGACGGCCGGGACTGGCTGACCGGGCTCGGCACGGCGCTGCCCGCCGTCATCGTCGTCGGCATCTGGGCGGGCATGCCGCAGACCACGGTCGCGCTGCTCGCCGGACTCCAGAACACCCCGCGCGAACTGCACGAGGCCGCCGCCATGGACGGCGCCGGCGCCTGGCGCCGCTTCCGCACCGTGACCTGGCCCGCGATCCGTCCCGTCGCCCTCGCCATCACGGCCCTCAACTTCATCTGGAACTTCAACTCCTTCGCCCTCGTGTACGTCCTGACCAACGGCGGCCCCGGCGGACGCACCCGGCTGCCGATGCTCTTCGCGTACGAAGAGGCCTTCCGGTACGGCCAGTTCGGGTACGCGGCGGCGATGGGCTGTGTCATGGTCGCCGTGATCTCCGTGCTCCTCGCCCTCTATCTCGTGGGCCGCCTGAAGGGAGGCGACGAGCAGTGATGCGGACATCGAAACCGGCCCGTGCGGGCCAGTACCTCGCGCTCCTCGGGTACCTGGTCTTCCTCGCCTTCCCGTTCCTGTGGCTGATCTCGACGGCGTTCAAACCGCCGCGCGAGCTGGCGAGCCTGCATCCCACCTGGATCCCGAAGGATCCGACCCTCGACAACTTCCGGCAGGCCTTCGACGAGCAGCCGCTGCTGCGCGCCGCCGGGAACTCGCTCCTGGTGGCCGTGTCGGCGGCGCTGATCGCCATCGTCATCGCGACACCGATGGCGTACGTGATGGCACGGCACCGCTCGTTCCTGTCGCGGGCGGCGACCGGCTGGGTGGTGGTCAGCCAGGCGTTCCCGTTCGTCCTGGTGATCATCCCGCTGTTCCTGATCCTCAAGAACCTCCACCTGATCAACGCCCTGCCCGGCCTGATCATGGTCTACGTCGTGTGGGCGCTGCCCTTCGCGCTGTGGATGCTCGTCGGCTACGTCCGGGCGGTGCCGCGGGACCTGGAGGAGGCCGCGGCCGTGGACGGGGCGAGCCGGCTGCGGATCCTCGTCTCCGTGACCGCGCCGCTGCTCGCACCCGGCATCGTGGCGACCGCGCTGTTCGCGTTCGTCACCGCGTGGAACGAGTTCTTCTTCGCCCTGGTGCTCATGAAGAGCCCGGAGCGGCAGACGCTCCCGGTGATCCTGACCCACTTCCTGGGCGCGGAGGGCGTCGCCGACCTCGGACCGCTGGCCGCCGCCGCGTTCCTGGCGACGCTCCCGTCGCTGCTGATCTTCTCGGTGATCCAGCGGCGGATCACCGGCGGCCTGATGGCAGGAGCGGTGAAGTGACGGACCGCACGCGGGCGTTCGCCCGCACCCGACGTCTGAGGACCCCGCTCACGGCCCTCGCCGCGTCGCTGGCCCTGCTGCTCGCGGGCTGCACCGGCGACGGCGGGGGAGGCGGCCCGGTCACCCTCGAGTTCCAGTCCCTGGCCTGGCAGAAGGAGTCCGTCGACGCCAACAGGGAGCTGGTCGCGGAGTGGAACGCCCGCCACCCCGACATCCGCGTCAAGTACGTCCAGGGCAGCTGGGACAGCGTCCACGACCAGCTCCTGACCGCGTTCGAGGGCGGCGAGGCGCCCGACATCATCCACGACGCCTCCGACGACCTCGCCGACTTCGCGTACGGGGGCTATCTCGCGGACCTGCGCCCGTACCTGCCCGAGCGGCTCCGGTCCGGCATCCCGCAGCGCAGCTGGGACGCGGGGACCTTCGGCGACGGCGTGTACGGCGTGCCGTTCCTCCAGGAGCCGCGGGTGCTGATCGCCAACGCGACCCTCCTGAAGAAGTCCGGGGTGCGCATCCCGACGCCCGGCCACCCGTGGACCTGGGACGAGTTCCGCGAGGTCACCGCCGAGCTCAGCGGCAAGGGCCGCTACGGGGTGGCCTGGCCGCTCAAGGAACCCGTGTCGGCGACGCTGAACCTGTCGCTGTCCACCGGCGGCCGGCTCTTCCACCGTGGCGCCGACGGCAAGGTCACGGTCCGCTTCGGCGCCGCCGACCTCGTCGTCCCGAAGACCGTGCACGACCAGGTCGACACCGACCACAGTGCCTCCGGCACGACGCTCGGCATGGGCGGCTCGGACACACTGCCCGGCTTCTTCGCGGGCAAGTACGCGATGGTCCCGCTCGGGTTCTCCTACCGCCAGCAGATCGTGCAGCAGGCGCCGAAGGGATTCGACTGGCAGGTGCTGCCCGCGCCCGCCGGCGCCGACGGGCTCGCCCAGGGCGTCAGCCCGCAGACCCTGTCCGTCGCCGAGGACAGCCCGCACAAGAAGGAGGCCGCGCAGTTCATCGACTTCCTGCTGCGGCCGGACAACATGGTGCGGCTCGCCCGCGGCGACTGGATGCTGCCCACCGGAACCGAGGCGCTGAAGGACCCGGCGCTGCGCACCGCGAAGGACGACTGGGCGGTCGGCACGGCGCTCGCCGCGGAGCTGCGCCCGGCCCCGGCGCAGACCGTGCGGGGATACCCGGAGTGGAAGGACAAGGTGGCCACGCCCGCGCTGCAGGAGTACTACAGCGGCGCGATCGGCGCGGACGAGCTGCGCCACCGCCTCGTCGACGACGGGAACCGGGTCCTGGCCAGGTACCAGCGCTGAGCCGCCGCGGAGGGCCGCTGCGGGCTGCGGCGGCCGGGGGCGCATAACGCTCGGGTAACGGCGCGCGGTCCTGCACCTCTCCTGGACCTGCCCATTCCATGGGACCGTTACCTCTGGGCAAAGGTTGTACGGAACCTCTCTTGTACCTTCTCCCACCGGATTCCTACCTTGAGGTGAACATGTTCTGAACAGAGGAAAGATGGTCGGCACCATGCCCCGAGAGATCCCGCCGTTGCGCGAGGTTCGTCGCATCACCCAGAAGAAGCGCGACGCATGGTGGACCGTGCTGCTCGTCGACCCGCTGGCCACGCCGCTCGTGCGGCTGACGGCCCGGTGGACACGCATCACGCCGAACCAGATCACCTGGGGCGCGCTGCTGCTGGGCCTCGTCTCGGCCGCCTTCTTCGCCATGGGGGACTGGCGCTGGCTGATCGCGGGTGCGGTCCTCTACCACCTGAGCTTCGTCCTGGACTGCATGGACGGCAAGGTGGCCCGACTCACCGGTCAGGGCTCCGTCTTCGGCGCCTGGCTCGACTACATCTTCGACCGCATCCGCGTCATGGCCTGTGCCGTGGCGCTCATGGCCGGTCAGTACCACCGCACCGGTGAGCTCATCTACGTGTGGCTCGCCGTGGTCGTCGTCTTCCTCGACGGACTGCGCTACATCAACTCGCTGGAGATCTTCAAGACCCGGCACACGATGCGCAAGCAGATCAAGACCCGCATGCGGGCGGCCCGCCGCGCCGAGAACGAGGCAGGCATCGCCTTCATGGAGGACCTGCTGCGGGCGAACCCCGAGGCGGACATCGAGCAGGACCTGCGCACCGCGGCGCAGGACGCCCGCGACGAGGACGCGGCCGAGCCGCAGCGCACGGCCGGCTCCACGGCCCTCGCCGAGGCCGCGGCCGTCTCCGGCACCGGCACGGACGCGGCGACGGCCGGCGAGCCCGGCGCCGAGGACGAGCCCCGGCGCAAGGCCCAGGTCGTCGACCTGCACCAGGAGTTCCGCAGCCGCTTCCCGATCTACCTGCGGTTCCGCTCGTTCATGCTGCGCCACCGCATCCGTACGCACCTGGTGAGCGGCATCGAGTTCCAGATGGCCGTCTTCATCGTCGGCCCGCTCATCGACCAGGTGGTCGGCGCGACCATCGCGGCCGGTGCCCTGCTGCTCGTCTTCGAACTCGCCATCATCTACAAGCTGCTGCTGTCGACCCGGGACTTCGGGCGCACCCTCGACTCGTTCGAGGAGGCCGAGCAGCAGCGCGCGGAGAGCCTCTCCGCCGTCGCCTGATCCGGCGGGGCGAGGAGGCTCCCGGACGCGTCGCGTCAGACGCGGAGCTCCTCCTCGCCCCGGTGTCCGTCCCGCGGGGCCGCGACCGGCCGGGGCACCGCCTCCTCGTGCGACAGGTCGGGCAGCCGGTGCAGGACGCGCGGCAGGTACCAGTTGCGTTCGCCGAGCAGCGCCATCACGGCCGGGAGCAGCACGCCCCGGATGACGGTCGCGTCGATCAGGACGGCCGCCGCGAGACCCACGCCCATCTGCTTGAAGGACTGCATCGACAGCGTCCCGAAGATGGCGAACACGGCGACCATGATGACCGCGGCGCTCGTCACCACCCCGGCCGTCGTGACGACCCCGTGCCGGATCGCCTCCAGATTGCCGCGCCCCTGGAGCCGCGCCTCCTTGATCCGTGACACCACGAACACGTGGTAGTCCATCGACAGGCCGAAGAGGATCACGAAGAGGAACAGCGGCAGCCACGAGATGATCGCGCCGACCCCCTCGGCGCCCACCAGCGAGGCGCCCCAGCCGTTCTGGAAGACGGCCACCAGAATCCCGTAGGCCGCGCCCACCGACAGCAGGTTGAGCGCGATCGACGTGAGGGCGATCGTCAGGGACCTGAACGACAGCAGCATCAGCAGGAACGCGAACACGACCACGAAGACGAACACCGGCACGACCGAGCCGACGATCTGGTCGTTGAAGTCCTTCGAGCCCGCGACCTGCCCGGTGACCGGCGCCTCGACCCCGTCCACCGCGCCCAGCGTCGCCGGCCGCACCTCGTCCCGCAGCAGCGCGAGACTGCGCTCGGCCCGGTCCTGGTCGGAGCCGCCCACCAGCGGTACGTCGATGAACGCGACGTCCTCGCGGGCGTGCACCGTCACCGCGACCGGCCCGCGCGAGGCGCCCGAACGCACGGCCCGGGTGCGGAACGCGTCGATCGCGGAGCGCACCCCGGGCGCCGTGATGTCGTCCGCCCGCACGACGACCCGGGCCGGGTCCGAGCCGCCCGGGAAGGCCTCGTTGACGCGGTCGTACGTCTTCACGATCGGCAGCGAGTCACCGAACTCCTGGTCCAGGGTGAGGTTCTGGGTCTTCATGCCGAGCGCGGGTGCGGCGACCGCGAGCAGGGCGACGACGGCGACGCCCACCGACACGGCCGGCCGGGCGAGCACGACGGTGAGCACCCGCGACCAGAACCGGCTGCCGCCGTCCGTGCTGCCGCCCTCCGCGCTCCGGCCGGACGCGGCGCGACGGCGCCCGGTCCGGTTCAGGAACGGGACGCGGCCCTTCTCGACCCGCTCGCCGAGCAGCGAGAGGAGGGCGGGCAGCACGGTGACGGAGCCCACCATCGCGACGGCCACGACGATCAGGGAGGCCAGTCCCATCGCCTGGAACTCGGCGAGACCGGTGAAGAGCATGCCCGCCATCGCCACGCAGACCGTGACGCCGGAGACGACGACGGCCCGCCCGCTGGTGGCCGCGGCGATCTCGAGGGCGGTCCGGGCGTCGTGCCCCTTGAGCCGTTCCTCCCGCTCGCGCCGCAGGTAGAACAGGCAGTAGTCGACCCCGACGGCCAGCCCGACCAGGAGCATCACCGAGTCGGCGGTCTCGCTCATCGGCTGCAGATGGCTGACGAGTCCCATCAGGCCCGTCGTCGCGACGATCGCCGTGACGGCGAGGGCCACGGGCAGCAGGGCGGCGACGAGCGCGCCGAACGCGATGAGCAGGATGCCGAGCGCGACCGGCACCGCCGAGTACTCGGCCCGCCGGAAGTCGTCGCCGAACGCGTCGTCGAAGGTCCTGCCCATGCTGGCGCCGCCGATCTCCTCGATCCGCAGCGCGTCGTGCCGTGCCGCGACGCCGGCGACCGCGTCCAGGACCGGCTCGACGCGGTCGGCCGCCGTGTCGGGATCGCCGCGCATGTCGAACCGGACGAGCGCCGTGCGGCCGTCCCGCGACACCGTGCCCTGCCCCGCCGCGTAGGGGGAGCGCACGTGGGTGACGGCGCCGGTCCCCTCGACCGCCCGGACGACGTCCGCGACGGCCGTCCTGAACTCCGGTGCCGTCGCCGCGAGCCGGCCGTCCCGGCTCTGGACGAGCACGGTCTCCCCGGCCGGTTCGTCGATGCCCGCGCTCTCCACGATCTTCGCGGCCCTGCCCGTCTCGCCGCCGAGCTGGTCGCCGTCCGAGACGTCGACGCGGCCGGCCGCGGATCCGAGCACCGTCGCGACGACGACGAACAGCACCCAGACGCCCACCGCCGCCCATCGGTGCCGGACGCTCCAGCCCCCCGCCCGGGCCGCGATGCCGCGGGCCCGCCCTTCCCCGTTCCTCGCCATGAGGTCACCTCCGCCATCGAAGGTATGGGCGGGATAAGCGCGTTGCGTCGTGCTGTCCGATGAGTGCGGTCCGTCCCTGCTCCTCCCTCCGGGCGGTCCGGGTCCCCGCCGAGGATGACGCGGGCCCCTTACACCTATAGGGGCGGGCATCAGCCACCTCATGGGCGTTCTGCGCCTTTTGTTATTACAGAAGCTTGTTGAACAAGTCACAGGTGTATGTAGGTCTTGATCTGGTCGCGTCAATCGGACAGGGTTTCGTCCCAACCCCCGGACATCTTCCGGAGATTGACGGAGGTTGCATGAATATGCGCGCCCCCACGCGCGTAGAACTTCATATCCCCCCACACACACCACGAGGAGACCCCTCTTCATGGCAACTCACAAGCGTGCCCGCTCGCTCAAGCTGACTGCTGCCATAGCCACCGCGGCCACCGCCGTGGGCGTCACCGTCCTCACGGGCGGCTTCGCCGGCGCAGCCGCTCCCGCCGAGGGCAAGGTCTACGGCCTCGACGCCCAGGGCGCCGTGTCCGGCAGCTACATCGTGCTGCTCGACCAGAAGGCGAACACCGACGCCAAGAAGGACCTGGCGAAGGAGTACGGCGGCACCCTGAAGCGGAACTACCGGTCCGCCGTCAACGGCTTCTCGGTCAAGGGCCTCTCGGAGACCGAGGCCAAGCGCCTCGCCGCCGACAAGTCCGTCGCCAAGGTCGTCCAGAACAAGAAGTTCCACATCAACGAGACCCAGGACAACCCGCCGTCGTGGGGCCTGGACCGCATCGACCAGGCGGACACCGCGGGCGACGGCAAGTACACCTACCCGGACAGCGCCGGCGAGGGTGTCACGGCGTACGTCATCGACACCGGCGTCCGCATCAGCCACCAGGACTTCGGCGGCCGCGCCTCCTCCGGCTTCGACGCCGTCGACAACGACGACAGCGCCGACGACGGCAACGGGCACGGCACGCACGTCGCCGGCACCATCGCCGGCGAGGCCCACGGCGTCGCCAAGAAGGCGAAGATCGTCGCCGTCCGCGTCCTCGACGACCAGGGCTCCGGCACCACCGAGCAGGTCGTCGCCGGCATCGACTGGGTCACCGAGAACCACCAGGGCCCCTCGGTCGCCAACATGTCGCTCGGCGGCGGTGTGGACGAGGCGCTCGACGCCGCCGTCCAGAAGTCCATCGCGTCCGGCGTCACGTACGCCGTCGCCGCAGGCAACGAGTCCTCCGACGCGTCGCAGAGCTCGCCCGCCCGCGTCCCCGAGGCCATCACGGTCGCCTCCTCCACGAAGGACGACGAGCAGTCGGACTTCTCCAACTACGGTGAGACCGTGGACATCTACGCCCCCGGCTCGGACATCACGTCCGACTGGAACACGGGCGACGACGCCACCAACACCATCTCGGGCACCTCCATGGCGACCCCGCACGTCGTCGGCGCCGCCGCCGTCTACCTCGCGGGCCACCAGGACGCCTCCCCGGCCGACGTCGCCAAGGCGCTGACCGACGGGGCCACCCCGGACGCCATCTCCAACGCGACCGAGGGCACCCCGAACAAGCTCCTGAAGATCGTCGAGTAACACCGGGCGACCCCCGACCGGCGACCGCCGCGCTCACCCCCACGGGGCGCGGCGGTCGTCCTATGGTGTGGCCATGGCGATCACGCGATACGCGGCCCTGCTGCGCGGCATCAACGTCGGCGGCTCGGTCAAGGCGAAGAAGGTCCCGATGGCGCGGCTGCGCCCGCTCATCGAGGGGCTCGGGCACACCGGCGTACAGACCTACCTGCAGAGCGGCAACGCGGCGTTCAGCTCCGCCGCCCGCGACGAGGACGCCCTCGCGCGCGAGCTGGAGGCGGCCGTCGCCGCGGAGTTCGGCTTCCCCGTCGACATCGTCGTGCGCGACCACGCCTATCTGGCCGCGGTGCGCGACGCCTGCCCCTTCCCCGCCGCCGAGCTGGAGGGGCGGCAACTGCACGTCACCTACTTCTCCGAGCCCGTCACCCCGGACCGCTTCGCCGCCGTCGACGCCGCCGCGTACGCGCCCGAGGACTACCGGCTCGGCGACCGCGTGCTCTACCTCTACGCGCCGGACGGACTCGGCACCTCGAAGCTCGGCGCCCGGCTCGCCGCGCCCGCCCTCACCAAGGGCCTGATCGCGACCAGCCGGAACTGGAACACCGTCAGCAAGCTCGTGGAGCTCACCGAGCAGGCGTGAAAGGCTCGCCCCATGCGCTACGTCATCATCGGAGCAGGTGCGATCGGCGGCGCCCTGGGCGGGCGGCTGGCCGGATCCGGACACGAGGTCGTGCTCGTCGCACGCGGCAGCCAGTACGAGGCGCTGCGGGCCCACGGCCTGCGGCTGCAGACCCCGGACGGGGTCCACACCGTGCGGCCCCCCGTCGTGGCCGGGCCCGAGGAGCTCGGCACCCTGCGCGCCGACGACGTCCTCGTGCTCGCCGTGAAGACCCAGGACACCACCGCGGCGCTCGGCGCCTGGGCCGGCCGGCCCGTCGCGGGCGGCGGCACCGCCGCCGCCAGGCTCCCGCTGGTGTGCGCGCAGAACGGCGTCGAGAGCGAACGCCTCGCGCTGCGGGTCTTCGCGCACGTGCACGCCATGTGCGTGTGGCTGCCCGCGAGCTTCGTCGAACCGGGCGTCGTCCGCGCCGACGGCACCCCCCTCACCGGCATCCTGCACCTCGGCCGCTACCCGTCCGGCGCCGACGCCACCACGCACGAGATCGCCGCCGCGCTCGGCAGCTCCCGGTTCGACGCACCGGTCGTGGACGACGTCATGCGCTTCAAGTACGCCAAGCTCCTGGCCAATCTCGCCAACGCGATCGAGGCGGTCTCCGGCGTCATCGACTCCGACGCCGGACGGTCCCTGTTCGCCCGGGCCCGCGCCGAGGGCGAGGCCGTCCTGGCCGCCGCCGGCGTCCCGTACGCGGACCAGGAGGAGGAGCGCCGGGTGCGCGGGGACCGGATCCGGCTCGAACCCTTCGAGGGCGCCCCGCGCGGCGGCGGTTCGTCCTGGCAGTCGCTGCTGCGCGGCACCGGCACCATCGAGACCTACTACCTGAACGGCGAGATCGCCCTGCTCGGCCGGTTGCACGGGGTGCCGACCCCGGTCAACGACGTCCTCCAGGAAAGGGCCGCACAGGCCGCGCGGGACGCTCAGCCGCCCGGCGCGACCCCCGTCGACGTGCTCGTCGCGGCCGTCAACGCACGCGCCGCCGGCTGACCGCACCGGCACTGTCGCGTTTGTTCAAGCCGCGGCCCCCGCCGCGTCCGTACCGTCGTGGACATGGACACCGAACTGCGACGCGAGAACCTGCACCCGTCCCTGACCGAGTGTGCCGCCGAGTCCGCCCGGGTCGCGGCGGGCGTCGGTCCCGAGCGGCTCGGCGCGCCCTCCGGCTGCGCCGGCTGGGACGTGCGCACGCTGGTGAACCACTGGGTGCTCCACGGCGCCCACGGCCTGGAGCACCGTGCGCTGCGCACCCCGCTGCCCGACGCGCTGACCGCCCGCGACTTCACCGCCGACCCCGGCTGGGCCGCGGACTTCGCCGCCCGGCTCGACATCGCCGTCGCCGCCTGGGCCGGGCCCGCGGTGTGGGAGGGCGAGATCGACCTGGGGTTCGCCCGCCAGGCGGCGCCCGAGGTCGCCTCCCTGCTCCTGCTCGAACTGGCCTTGCACGGCTGGGACGTGGCCCGCGCCACCGGGCAGGACTTCAAGGTCTCCGACGCCACCGGCCGGCTGGTCCTCGACGTCGTGACCGACAACGCCGCGACGTACCGCCAGTACGAGGGATTCGCCGAGGCCGTCCCTCCGGCCGACGGCGCCACCGCGTTCACCCGCGCGCTGGCGCTGAGCGGTCGCGACCCGCGCTGAGCACGGGGCAGGCCCGGCGGCGCCGCGCGTTCCGGCGTCACTCGCCGCGCCAGTCGTCCCGCCGGGCCAGCCGCACCGCGGGGCCGGTCGCCAGCCCCGCCCCGACGAACAGCACCGCGAGCACGGTCCAGCCGACCGGGCCGTGCTCGATCGCGGTCACCGTCACCAGCGCGGGCGCGGCCATCGTCGCGGCGGCCTGCCCCGAGTTGAACACGCCCTGGTAGACGCCCTGCGCGCGGGCGTCCGCCAGGCCGTAGCCGACCGTCCAGCCGCCCGCCGCCGACAGGATCTCGGCGAACACCTGGAGCACCGCGCCCGCCACCAGCACCGCGAGCGCCGCCGCAGGACCGAGACCGGCCGCCGCGGCGAACGCCGCGCAGGCCGGGACGAGCAGCAGTCCCGAGCGCCGCATCGCCCGGACCGCACGCGCCAGGTCCGTCACGCCCCGCGTCGCCCGCACCTGGAGCAGCGCCACCAGCACGCAGTTGAGGATCATCAGCAGGGCCGCCGACCAGCGTGGGGCGTCCGTGTGCTCGACGATCCACAGCGGCAGCCCCACCTCCAACAGGCCGTACTGCAACGCCAGTACGGCATTGCAGCAGGTCACCGCGAGGAACGGCAGATCGCGCACCGCGCGCCAGCGGCTGCCGGCCGGGGTGTCCTCGGCGGGCCGCCGTCCCGCGGTGCCCGGCAGCCGCAGCACCATCAGCGCCGACCCGGCGAACGCGACCGCGTCCAGCAGGATCAGCGTCGTGTACCCGGCCCGGCTGTCCCACTGCAGGGCGAGCGCCCCGAACCCGCCGCCGACCCCCATGCCGACATTGGTCACCATCCGCAGGTGCGCCCGGCCCTCCACCCGGGTCGCGGGCGGCAGCACGTCCGCGTAGAGCGCGTTGCGCACGCCCATGCTCGCCTGGCTCAGCGCCGCGTAGGCGATCGCGGTCGCCAGGAACGCCGCGTACGAGCCGATCACGGTGTACGCGGCCAGCGTCAGTCCGCAGCCGGTCCACAACGCCGTGAGCACCGGCCGCCGGCCCCAGCGGTCCGAGGCACGCCCCGCGGGCACCCCGGCCGCCAGCCCGAACAGGCCCGCGATCGTCAGACCGACACCGACCGAGGTGGCA
>NZ_WWIA01001060.1 GCF_009870065.1 Streptomyces sp. SID5785
AGGGTCCGGGCCTTGCGCCGGGCCCAGCCCGCCGCGCGGGCGGAGAACCGCTCCCAGGCCCGGCGCCGCCGCGTCTCGCGCAGCTCGTCGAAGAGCAGGGCGTACCGGGACACGATCGGCGCCGGGTCGAAGCGGTGGGCGGAGGTCAGCGCGGCCGCGCCCATCGCGCGGCGGGCCTGCGGGTCCTCGATCAGGTCGACGAGGGCCTCGGCGAGCGCGCGGGCGTCGCCGACCGGGACGAGACGGCCGTCGACGCCGTCCGTGATGATCTCGGCGGGGCCGAGCGGCGCGTCGGTGCTGACCACGGGCACGCCGCAGCGCATCGCCTCGACGAGCGTCATGCCGAAGGACTCCGCGTCGGAGGCGCTGACCACGATCGAGGCGTGGGCGAACTCCGGCTCGATCGGCGACACCGGGCCCATCAGCCGGGCCCGCCCGGACAGCCCGAGTCCGCGCGCGAGGTCGCGCAGCCGGGTCTCCTTCGGTCCGCCGCCGTAGATCCGCAGCTCCCAGTCGGGGTGCTGCGCGCTGACCGCGGCGAACGCCTCGAGGAGCAGGTCGTAGCGCTTGCCGGGGGCGAGCCGGCCGGCCGCCGCGACGACCCGCGCGGTGCCGTCGGAGGGCGGGACGTCGGCGGGCGGCACGATGTTCGGCACGGCCAGGACGCGCACCCCGGGCAGGGGCATCCGCGTCCGGTACACGTCCGCGTCCGCCTCCGTCGTCGTGACGACCGCGTCGAGGAACCGGTAGTGGCGGGCCAGCTGCGCGCGCAGCTTCTTGCTGTGGGCGTCGTGCCGCAGATGCTCCTGGCCCAGACGCAGCGCCCGCTGCGGGCCCCACTGCGCGACATAGACGTTCAGGCCCGGGCGGGTGCCGATGACGACGTCCGCGTCGCACTGCTCCAGGTGGGCGCGCACCCGCTGGTCGTGCAGCAGCGTGTACTGCTTGAACCGCTTCTCGGCGGACGGGAAGGCGCTGGCCGGCCGGGCGAACGCGTCCAGGCCGCTGTCCGCCGCGTCCTCCCGGGTGTCCACGAGCGGGACGAGCGAGATCCGCGGGTCGACCGCGAACCGGGGCTGTGCGCGGTGCCGCGTCATCGACACGATCTCCACCTCGTGCCCGCCGTGCTCGATGAGCGCGGCGGCGAGGTTGAGGGTGGTGCGCACCGTGCCGCCGATGGCGTACGCGTTGTGCAGCAGGAACACGATCTTCATGCGTAGTGCCTTCCCCGGCGGGCACCCCACGGCGTCCCGCCTGCCGGGCTCACCGTGCAGGGCGCGGGTAAGTCCCTGTTCCGCGGCGGGTGAGAGGCGGGTAAGAAGCCTTTCGGCCGACACCCGATCGGGCGAAGCAGCCGCACCGCGCGGGCACACTGGGCGGGTGTCCGAATCCGCCGCCCCCGCCCCGACCGTGCTGCTCGCCGAGGACGACCGGGCGATCCGCAACGCCCTCGCGCGCGCCCTGACCCTCGAGGGATACGCCGTCACGGCCGTCGCCGACGGTGTGCAGGCGCTGGCCGCGGCCCACCGCACCCGGCCCGACGTCCTCGTGCTCGACGTGATGATGCCGGACATCGACGGCCTCCAGGTGTGCCGCGTGCTGCGCGCGGAGGGCGACCGGACGCCGATCCTGATGCTGACGGCGCTCGTCGGGACCCCGGACCGGATCGCGGGCCTGGACGCGGGCGCCGACGACTACGTGGCCAAGCCCTTCGACGTCGACGAGGTCTTCGCCCGGCTGCGCGCCCTGCTGCGCCGCGCGGCACCCGCCTCGCCGGAGGCGCTGCCCGACCCGCGGATCACCGCCGGTGACCTCGTCATCGACCCGCAGGCGCGGCGGGCCTGGCGCGGCCGCCGCGAGCTGGAGCTGACCCGCACCGAGTTCGACCTCCTCGAACTGCTCGCCCGCAACAGCGGCATCGTCCTCGACCACGCCACGATCTACGACCGGATCTGGGGCTACGACTTCGGGCCCGGCTCCAAGAACCTCGCGGTGTACGTCGGCTACCTGCGCCGCAAGGTCGACGAGCCGGACGGGCCGCCGCTCATCCACACGGTGCGCGGCGTCGGCTACGTCCTGCGGGACGCGTGAGCGCCGGGGCGCGGGAGGCCGCGCGGCCCGCCCGGCCGCGCAGCCTGCGCACCAAGCTCGCCCTGTCGTTCGCGGCGGTCGCCGCCGGGGTCACCGCCCTCGTCGGCGTCCTCTCCTACGACGCGGCGTCCCGGCTGGTCCGGGTCGACCAGGAGGCCGTGTTCGACGAGGTCGTGCACGACCTGTGCCAGCAGGTCACCCAGCAGACGCTGCGGCCGGGCGACTTCACGTCCGGCGACCCGGACCACGACGGGCCGCGCGACGACCTGACCCGCCCGGCCGGCACCGACGTCCAGGTCCTCGGGCCGGGCGGCACGGTCGTCGACCGGGGGAACCCGCCGCTGCCCGTCGGGGAGGCCGCGCGCCGCACCGCGCGGGCGAAGGAGGCCGGCACCCGCGCCGAGGACGACGACGTCGTGATCGACGGCGACGAGTACCGCATGGCGACCGTCGCGCTCGGCGACGGGCGCGGCGCGGTCCAGGTCGCGCAGGAGTTCAGCGACACCGAGGACCTGCTGCGGGAACTCCAGAAGCGCACCGTGCTGTTCGCGCTCGGGGTGGTCCTCGCCGCGGGGCTGCTCGGCTGGTGGCTGGCCCGCCGCATCACGTCCCGGCTCGTCCGGCTCGCCGGCACCGCGGAACTCGTCGCCTCCACCGGGCGGCTCGACGTGGCCGTGCCCGTCGAGGGCGGCGACGAGGTCGGCAGCCTCGGCCGCTCCTTCGACCGGATGCTCGGCCGGCTCGCCCGCTCCGTCGAGGACCAGCGGCGCCTGGTCCAGGACGCGGGGCACGAACTGCGCACGCCGCTCACCTCGTTGCGCACGAACATCTCGCTCCTGCGCCGTATCGGGGAGCTGCCGCCCGCCACCCGTGAGGAACTCGTCGCCGACCTCGCGGACGAGTCCCGCGAACTGACCGACCTCGTCAACGAACTGGTCGACCTCGCGGCCGGCAAGGAGGACGAGGAGCCGGTCGCCGACGTCACGCTCGCCGACACCGCCGAGGACGTCGCGACCCTGGCCCGCCGCCGCACCGGCCGCACCGTCCAGGTCCGCGCCGAGGGCGACACGACCGTACGGGGACGGCCGGCGCGGCTGCAGCGGGCACTGTCCAACCTGGTGGAGAACGCAGCCAAGTTCGACGCGGAGGGCACGGCGCCGATCGAGATCGTGGTGACCGGCGCGGCGGCCTCCGGCGTGCGCGTCGAGGTCCTGGACCGGGGCCCCGGGCTGCCCGCCGACGACGCGGACCGGGTCTTCGACCGCTTCTACCGGGCCCCCGCCGCACGCAGCCTGCCCGGCTCGGGCCTCGGCCTGTCGATCGTGCGGGAGGTCGCGGCGGCGCACGGAGGTGTCGCGTTCGCGGCCGCGCGGGAGGGCGGGGGAGCGGTGGTGGGGTTCACGGTGCGGGGCGTGCCGGGCGGTTCGCGGGACGCGCCGTGACGCCGCCCCTCCCGTCACGGGTGCGCGCCCGGTGACGAATCCCGCTGTCCACCCCCGTCACCCCACCCCCGCGCGAGACGATGCCGCGTATGCGCTACTCCATCAACATCCCGAACTTTGGTGACTTCGCCGATGCCAGGACCGTCGCCCGCACCGCCGCGGCAGCGGAATCCGCGGGCTGGGACGGCCTGTTCGTGTGGGACCACGTCGTGCACGACAAGGAGACGCAGCGCGGCAAGCCCTTCGCCGACCCCTGGATGCTGCTGACCGCGGCGGCCCTGGCCACCAGCCGGCTCCGCCTGGGCCCCCTCGTCGCCGCCGTGCCCCGCTACCGGCCCGAGCTGCTCGCGCGGCAGACCGCCACCCTGGATGCGCTCAGCGGCGGCCGGCTGATCCTGGGCGCGGGGCTCGGCGGCCCCGCCGCCGACGAGTACGGCAGCTTCGGCGACACCGTCGACCGCACCGTGCACGCGCAGCGCCTCGACGAGGGCCTCGGTCTCGTCGCCCGCTACTGGTCCGGGGAGACCGTCGACCACGACGGCGCCCACTACCGCGTGGCGGAGACCCAGCTGCTGCCCGCGGCGACCCAGCGGCCCCGGCCGCCCGTCTGGATCGGCGGGTTCTGGCCGCACCGGCCCCCGATGCGCCGGGCGGCCCGCTGGGACGGCGCGGCCCCGCTGTTCACCGACGCCCTGCACGGGGTGCCGCCCCGGCCGGACCAGCTCGCGGAGGTCGTCGCGTACGTGCGGGCCCATCGGGAGGATCCGGCCGCGCCGTTCGAGATCGTGGCCGGGGGACTGACCCCGGCGGAACCGGGCGCGGCCCGCGACATCGTCGGACCGCTGGCCGACGCGGGCGCCACCTGGTGGGACGAACGCCAGCTGCAGACCGGCGGGTTCATCGACTCCTACGAGGCGGTGCTGCGCCGCATCGAGGCGGGCCCGCCCCGCCTGTAGGGCGCGGGTGGCTACGGCCAGACCAGGCAGTAGGCCTGGTGGCCCGCGTCGTGGAGGCGGTGGCTGAAGTCCTGCCACTCGTGCAGGAGCTGGTACACGTTGAACGCGTCCCGCGGCCCCCCGCGGTCCGGGACCGTCGACCAGATGAACGCCGCCGCGCCGACCGCCTCCTCGCCGACCCCGCGCAGCGGATCGACGACCGTCATCGGCAGCTTCACGACCGCGTAGTCGGGGTGCAGCACGACCAGCTCGAGCGGCGGCACCTTGTGCAGGGGTATGCCCTCGATGCCGGTGAGGACCATCGCGGCCATGGTCTCCGGCTTGATCTTGGTGAACATGCCGCCCATGCCCAGCTCGTCACCGCCGAGCTCCTCGGGGCGCATGGAGATCGGGACGCGGGCCGCCGTCGCGCCGTCGGGCGCGCCGAAGTATTTGTAGGTCACCCCCACCCGGCCACCATTCCCGCCGCTCTCTCCGTCCGGACCCTCCACGGCCCGCTGGATCCCGGCCGGTCTGTCGTCGCGCCGGTGCTTGCCCCGCCGGGCACGCCGGGGGCCCAGGTCGTCGGTCCCCTCGCCCAGTCCGCCGCCACCGCGATGCATATCTCCACCCGACTGCTGTTCCCAGGGCGCAGGCCCTTTTCTAGGCCGCGCGACCACCGACGCGCAACCCGATCATCGTGTCAGTGACCTCCCCCACCCTCACCCGCCGAAACGTGCGAGCGAAACAACTGCGCGAGCGGTCGGCCCCCCGGACCCGCGCGGGCCCAGGCCCCCGAGTCTAGGCCGCGACGGGGCCGCGTGGAGGAGTCGTGGCTCACCCAGCGCACTCCGGCCCGTACCGGTGCGGCCGGTGCGACGGCAGCGCCGCGAGGGCGGGCCGTACGCTGAGAGGCATGGCAGAGGCGAACTACACCCCCTATCCCTATGAGGCACCCGTATCTCAGGGGCTCTTCGACCGTGCGGCCGTGGTCACGCCCGGTGGCGTGAACTCCCCGGTGCGCGCGTTCCGCGCCGTGGGCGGTACGCCCCGTTTCATGGTGTCCGGCACCGGTCCGTACCTGACGGACGCGGACGGCCGCGAGTACGTGGACCTCGTCTGCTCGTGGGGGCCGATGATCCTCGGCCATTCCCACCCCGAGGTCATCGCGGCCGTGCAGGAGGCCGTCGCGCGCGGCACCTCCTTCGGCACGCCCGGCGAGGGCGAGGTCGCGCTCGCCGAGGAGATCGTGGCGCGCATCGCGCCCGTCGAGCAGGTCCGCCTGGTGTCCTCCGGCACCGAGGCCACCATGTCCGCGATCCGCCTCGCGCGCGGCTTCACCGGCCGTGCCAAGGTGATCAAGTTCGCCGGCTGCTACCACGGTCACGTCGACGCGCTGCTGGCCGCGGCCGGCTCCGGGCTCGCCACGTTCGGCCTGCCGGACACGCCGGGCGTCACCGGCGCCCAGGCCGGCGACACGATCGTCCTGCCGTACAACGACCTCGACGCGGTGCGCGCCGCGTTCGCCGCCCACCCGGGCGAGATCGCCTGCGTCATCACCGAGGCCTCGCCGGGCAACATGGGCGTCGTCCCGCCCCGCGACGGCTTCAACGCCGGCCTCAAGGCCGTCTGCGCGCAGAACGGCGCGCTGTACATCTCCGACGAGGTCATGACCGGCTTCCGCACGTCGAAGGCCGGCTGGTTCGGCGTCGACGGCGTCGAGCCCGACCTGATGACCTTCGGCAAGGTCATGGGCGGCGGCTTCCCGGCCGCGGCCTTCGGCGGCCGCGCCGACGTCATGGCGCACCTCGCCCCGTCCGGCCCCGTGTACCAGGCGGGCACCCTCAGCGGTAACCCGGTCGCCACCGCCGCCGGCCTCGCCCAGCTGCGCCTGCTCGACGACGCCGCGTACGCGAAGGTCGACGCGGTCAGCGAGCAGCTGCGCACCCTCGTCACCGAGGCGCTCACGAAGGAGGGCGTCGCGCACCGGCTGCAGAACGCCA
>NZ_WWIA01001061.1 GCF_009870065.1 Streptomyces sp. SID5785
AGGTCGGCATGTACGACAGGAGCATGTAGTCGGTGACGTTGAAGACGAGGACGAGGGCGATGCACAGCATCATGGCGTTGCCCGCGCCCTTGCCGACGAACATGTCGCGCAGCTTCGGCTTCGGCTGGGACTTCTGCTTGGCCTCGGCCTCCTCGGCGAGCTTCTGGAAGGCCGGGGTCTCCTCCAGCTTCATCCGCACGTACAGGCCGACCAGACCGATCGGGCCCGCGATGAGGAACGGGATGCGCCAGCCCCACCCGTACAGGTCGCCGGAGGACATCAGCGTGGTGAGGGCGGTGGCGAGGCCCGCGCCCGCCACGTAGCCGATCAGCGTGCCGAACTCGAGGAACGAGCCGAAGAAGCCGCGCCGCTTGTCGGGCGCGTACTCGGCGATGAACGTGCACGCGCCGCCGTACTCGCCGCCCGTCGAGAAGCCCTGCACCATGCGGGCCACGATCAGCAGCACGGGCGCCCACACGCCGATGGCACCGTAGGACGGGATCAGGCCGATCGCGAACGTGCCCGCCGCCATCATGATCATGGTGATGGCGAGGACCTTCTGGCGGCCGATGCGGTCGCCGAGCGGGCCGAAGAAGGCGCCGCCGATCGGGCGGACCAGGAAGGCCGCGGCGAAGGTGCCGAGCGTTGACAGGACCTGCGCGGTGCTGGAGGCGGTCGGGAAGAAGACGTGGCCCAGGGTCGCGGTCAGGTAGCCGTAGACGCCGAAGTCGAACCACTCCATCGCGTTGCCGAGCGCTGCCGCCTTGACCGCGCGCTTGACCAGCGACGGATCCGTGACGGTGACATCCCGCTGCTCGGCGGAGGTGCGGTGGTCCGGTGCCGCGGGGGCTCCGGACCTGCTGGTACCGGGGGCGACGGAGAGAGTGGACGACAAGGTCTCGCTCGCCTGCCTTTCGTGGGGGACACGGGCAAGGGCCGTTCACGCGGAACGGCCCTGAAGGGACGATAGGGGCGGACCGGGCGGTAACGGGTAGTGTTCGCTCCGCGTCGCTCCGTTGCGATACCCGGCCTGGCCTGGGCAGATGTGGGCGCGAGCAGCCCCGTCTCGACCGCCTCGCTGTGAGGTTTGTCGCGGAACCGATCCGTGCAGCACGCAACGGAATCGGCCTCGCGGCGCCGTCTTCCGGCCGGATTCCGGTGGAAAGTCAGGTGAACCGGGGGTTGCCCGCGTCTTCGGTACGGGGCGGTGCGAACCTCTGGGGAGGCCTGCAAACGGCTCACGGGGGAGGATTCAGGGATGGAACGGGCGTTCGTGCGCGGGCGCCGACCGAGGCTGGAGGCCGACGGCACGTGGCGAACGCGGAGCGGACAGGACGACCCGTGACGGGACCGGTGGCCCCGGCCGGCGGAGGGGACACGGGGCGGCTGACCGCCGCACGCGCCCTCCTGTGGCTGCTGGCCGCGCTCCTCGCGGCCCGCCAGCTCGTCGCCGTCCTGTCCACACCGCGCGGCGAACGCCTCACCGACCTGGAGACCTGGATCGGCCCCGAGGGCGTCCTGCACGTCAGCGGCTCCCTCTACGACGGGGCCGACGGATCCGAGCGGTTCACCGGCACCCCGTTCTCCGGGCTCGTCCTCAGACCCTTCTCCGTCGCCGCCGAGCAGGCCCTCGGCTGGGGCTGGACCTTCGGCTCCCTCGCGCTCGTCGTCGCCCTCGGGATGATCGCCGCCCGCGCCCTGCCGCAGCCCGTCGCCCGCCGCACCTCGCTGCTCGCCGCCCCCGTCGCGATCAGCCTCCTGATGCTGTCCCTGCCGGTCCGCAACACCTTCACCACCGGCCAGACCAGCATCATTCCGGTCCTGTTCGTGCTGCTCGGCTGCTTCGTCGTCCGCGGCGAGCGCGGCGAACAGACCTCCGGCGTCCTCATCGGTGTCGCCGCCGCCCTCCAGCCCACGGTCCTGCTGTTCGCCCCGCTCCTGTGGTGCACCGGGCGCCGCCGCGCCGCCGCCGGCACGCTCGGCACCTTCGCCGCCGCCACCGCCCTCGCCTGGGCCGCGCTGCCGCAGGACTCCTGGACGTACTGGGTCCACCACCTCGCCGGCGCGGGCCTCGCCACCGACCCCGCCGCCACCGCGAACCAGTCCCTGCACGGCATGCTGCTCCGCCTCGGGATCCAGGGCCCCGGCGAGATCGCCCTCTTCCTCGCGCTCGGTGCCGCCGTCGCCGTCCTCGGTCTGCGCCGCGCCGTCCGCTACGCCCGCGACGGCCAGCTGCTCCTCGCGGTCGCCGTCACCGGCTGCGTCGCGGTCGCCGTCTCCCCGACCACCTGGCAGCACCAGCTCCTGTGGGTGCTGCTCGCCGTCGTCGGCCGCGTCGGCAAGCGCGCCTCCGACCGCTACATGTGGCCCGTCCTCGTCGTCCTGGCGCTCACGCTGCCCGCGACGATGATGCTGCCGAACATGACGTTCCTGAACCCCGTGCGGGACAACGTCGTGCTCATCGCCGCGCTCGCCGCCGCCGTCGTCGTCCCGTTCCTCGCGCGCACCTCACCGCTCTACGCGACCCCGCACCCCACCGACTACGCGGCGCCCGCCCCCGCCCGCTGGTCCTGGGTCCCGCTCCTGCCGGTCCTGCGCCGGGTCACCAGCCGCCCCAACCTGATTCTCGAGCTCATCCTGATCCGCGTCGGCTACTCCGCCTACCAGCAGGTGCGGCTCGCCGCGACCGGCGGCACCAACTCCGGCGGCCGCGCCACCGCCGAGGCCCACGGCCACCGGATCCACTCCGTCGAGCAGTTCCTGCACATCGACATCGAGCACGCGATCAACCACGGAGTCGTCGCCCACGCCCCGTGGCTCAAGGACTTCTTCAACTTCTACTACACGTCCTTCCACTTCGTGGTCCCGCTCGCGGTCCTCGCCTTCATGTACGTCCGGCGGCCCGCCGAGTACCGCTGGGGACGCTCCGCGCTCGGCTTCGCGACCCTGCTCGCACTCGTCGGCTTCTGGGCGTTCCCGCTGGCCCCGCCGCGCCTGATGCCGGGCCTCGGCTTCATCGACACCGTCCACGGCGTCCAGGACTTCTCCCAGCCCGACTACGGCACGCTCACCCAGCTCACCAACCAGTACGCCGCGATGCCGTCCCTGCACTTCGGCTGGTCCCTGTGGTGCGGCATCGTGATCGCGGTCCTGGCCCGCCAGTGGTGGCTCAAGGCCCTGGGCCTGCTCCACCCCCTGTTCACCGTCTCCGCGATCATCGCGACGGGCAACCACTGGGTCCTCGACGCGGTCGGCGGCGCGGCCGTCGTCGGCCTCGGCTTCCTCCTGACGTACGTGATCCAGGGGCCCCGGGCGAGAACCGGCCCCCGCCGGCCGAAAGACCCCGGGTCGCAGCCGGACAGTGACGCGGGTGAGGCACAGAAGGTCAGTGTGTGACGCCCCCGTCGTGGAGGTGGAGGGCCCGTAGCGCCGCCTCCATGGCGAACCGGCGGTCCGGATCGTCGAGTTGGCCGTCGAAGTGGGCCTCCAGATTGCGGAGGCGGTAGCGGACGGTCTGGGCGTGGACGCCGAGGGCGTCGCCGACCTGGTCCGCGGTGCCGCGCGTGGTCAGCCAGGCGTGCAGCGTCTCGACGAGGCGGGTGCGGCGGGTGCCGGAGGACTTGTCGAGCGGGGCCAGTTCGCGGTGGGCGATCTCGGTGACGAGCGACGGGTCGGACAGCAGCCAGAGCGTGACCAGGTGGTCGGCGCTGTCGAGGACGGGGGCGTCGGCAACGATGTCGTCGTCGACGAGCTGAAGGACCCGTCGTGCCCAGCGCAAGGAGTCGGCGGCCTGCGCTGTCGGCATGGTGAGTCCGAGGGCGAGGGGAGTGCCGTAGGCGGCGGACTCCAGCATCTCGCGGCGGGCGGGCGTGAACGGCCCGGGGATGAGCAGGTGCGGCTGCGGGACCCCGAGATCGGCGAGGACATCGCCGTCGAGGGAGGCCTGGATGTGCTCGGGGACCGGTGCGCGCAGGGCGATGAGGGTGACCTCGTCGGGAAGCGTCCAGTGGGCCTGTTCGCACAGCTCCGTGATGGTCGCGTGGTTGAGCGGCGTTCCGGCGAGGAGCAGGTGGAGCAGCCGTCTTCGCATGGTGTCGAGCGCCGAGCCCGATCGCCCCTGCACCTCCTGGTAGCCCTCGCGTGAGAGCGCTCCCAGTTCGTCGATGTACGCGAAGAGGGCGTCGGCGAAGGTGAGCAGGAGGGTGGGGGAGAGGTCGTAGCGCCGGCCGATGGTCTTGGCGCGGCGCAGGGCGACCCGGGCGCCGAGACGGTAGGCGCCCTGAAGCGTCTCCAGGTCGCGGCCCTCGTAGGCCTCGACCCGCCCGAACTTGCGCAGGAGTTCGTCGCGTACGGCCGAGGGGGCCTCCGGGTCGGCGACGCGGTCGACGAACGCGGACAGCGCGTGCTCGACGCCCTGGCGGATCGCGGCGGCGTTCGGACCGTTGAGGAGGTGGGCGTACTCGGGGTACGCGCGGGTCACCTCGACCCGGATCTCCTTGATGAGTCCGGGCAGTTCGGGCCGCATGATCGCGGCGAACTCCGGGGGCAGCGGGCCGAGCGGCTCGTTCACTTCAGGGGGTTGTACGCGCTGCGGCATGGCACGGTCCTCCGCGTCTGGCGCCCGGTGGGGGGACGGGCGTCCGCGAGGGCCTGAGGGGTGGCCCGTTCGGTCCTTGCGGTGACCGTCAGGTGCGTACCTTTGGGAACTCCTGTGAAAGTAGAGCAACTTGAATGTGGTGTACACCACTTGCGCGGCGGTTGGCTGGAAGTGAGGGGGTGTCAGCGCGCCTCGTCGCCGGGCAGCGGCGGGATGACGGGCGGGCACTGCGGGGTGCCGGGGAAGTCGGGGAGGCAGGTCACTGCCTGGTTCATGACGATGTAGTTGTCCGGCCCGCTGATCGAGGCCGTGAACAGGGGGTCGAGATCCTCGCCGTGTGTGCCGCAGCCGGAGAACGCGGGGATGTCGACCATGCCCTTGAGGATGCCGCCCGAGAGGACGTTGATGTAGCGACCGGTCGTCGAGGTGAAGTCGCCGCGCAGCGTCACCCGGTACGGCTTGGTGGTGCGGCAGTCAGGACCGACGTCCAGGGGCGTGCCGTTGACCTCGACGTCGTGCAGGCGCAGCGACTGGAGGAACGTGGCGACGGCGAACGGCTTGGCGTTGGGGGAGGAGCCGATGGTGCCGGTGGAGATGGTGATCTGCTCGTTCTCGAACGAGGCCTTGGCGGTGACGGGGGTGAAACCGAACCCCAGGAAGGTCGACTCGGCGTCGGGCAGGGCAAGTTCCCCCAGGTTGTCGATGCGTGAGTAGAAGGGTCCGGGGGCGATCGAGCCCTGGGTCTGCATGCTCGCGCGGACGTTCATCAGGCCCGGCTCCTTGGCCGGATCGTTGATGACCATGGAGCCGTCCAGCTTCTTGATGGTGCTCAGGCCCACCGCGTACGCGCAGGCACGGATGCCCGGCTGAGGCTTCAGCGGGCCCAGGACGGTACCCGGCAGGGGGTCCGGGATCTGGCTGAGGTCCGGTACTCCGGTCGGGGCCGGTCCGCAGGTGCTCGCGCCGGTCGGGCCGTCCTCCTGGGGGGCCACGGCGATGCCGTCCCGCCGGGTGCCGCGGCTGTCGGGGGCGCCCGAGGCGGACGGCTCACCCGTGCCCGTACTGCCGTCCGGGACGCTGATGTGCGCCAGTCGCGTCGTGGCCGGATCCTTGTCGGCCGGGGCGCAGGTGAGGGTGAAGGACGACGCGGTGGCGGGTACACCGTCGGTCGACGGGGTGAGTTTCAGGGCGAGCGAGCCTGCGTGGAGGTCCACGTCTCCCGCGTCGCTCACCGTGATGGTGGGGGCCTCGCCGGTGGCCGCGAGGTGCACCGCGCCGTCCGACGGAGGAACGGCGGCGTCGGCCGTCAGCCCCGACCAGGTGGCGTCCGCCGATGCCTTGCCCTGCTGGATGCGGACGCCGAGCGCCCCGTCGGAGGCCAGGCCGTTCGCACCCGGGGGGAGCAGGCCCGCGAGGCCGTCGAAGGGCAGGGCCGCCTCCACCGTCACGGTGCCCGGCCGGATCGGGCGGCCCGGCGCGGCGGTCAGGGGCAGTTGGGTGCCGATCCTGACGGAGGCGCGCACGGTGGAGTCCCCGGCGGACGGGGTGGAACCGCCGGCGGAATCCGTCGCGCCCCCGGACGGGTCCGAGGTCGTCGGCGGCGGGTCGGGCACCGCGCAGTCGTAGGCGATCTGCGCGGTGGGCTGCCCTTCGTCCGCGTGCGAGCCCGGCCCCGAGAGCAGACCCGCGGCGAGCACGACCGAGGCGATCGGTGCCACCCGTAGCGAGCGCGCGACGCTGCCGCGCCCGCCGCCCTGCCGCCGTTGCGCTGTCATCCTGCGGACCTCCCCTGTGCGGTGCTGTACGGCCGGCCCCTGGACGCGGCCGGGCCCGCCGCCGGTGACCGACCGGCGGCGGGCTGAACGGGACGGAGCAGAACGTCACGGGGTCACGGAGAGGACACGACCGGGGTCTGGTCCAGGACGTAGTCCCCGATGAACTCCGCGTGGTCGCCCTCGCTGATCAGCCCGAGGCAGCTGGCGCCGGCCTCGGCCGCCAGCGTGCCGCCGCCGGTGACGTGCAGGGTGTGGGTGCTGTTCTGGTAGTAGCCCTCCACCGAGCCGGAGAACGTCGCGTCGCAGCCGATCCCGGTGATGGTGGCGCTGATCCCGGTGATGTTGCCGTGGGCCTCGTCGGTGCCGTTCATGCTCTCGAGGTTGATCGACCACGGCAGGGCGCTCGGCGTCACGTCGAAGGGGATGCCCGCCACCGAGCAGTTGTTGAAGGAGATGTCGTCGACGGTGCCGATGCCCGCGCCGGCGAGTCCGGAGCCGTCCTTGATCGTTCCCGACGCGTCCGAGGAGTCGCACTGCAGCTGGGTCGCGGGCACCGAGAGCGTCGGGTTGACGGCATGGGCCGTGTAGTCGCCGCCGCCGGTCACGGTGAACGTGGCCAGCGCCCCGGCCGAGGCCTGGGTGACGGACAGGCCGAGTGCCGCGCCGAGTGCGACGGTGGCGAAAGCGGTGTTGCGGACAAGTCTGCGCACGAGAAATCCCTCCAGGGATGGTGGCGTACGAGATGGAATGCGCCGCCCGGCAGAGAGGCAGGGCGGGCTATGGCTCAACTCCACACGGACAACACGGATCTGGATGAGCAGCGGCTGTCCGTCGCCTTCCAGAGGGACGTTACGAGCAAGTAACCACGGCGTGCAATGGAGTGGCGCGAGATTCCTCCCCCGCGCGAGAACTCGCCGGTTTTCTTGTCCGTCCGCGCCTAAACGCGGGGCTGGTTCTTGTCGAGGGGTGAGGACTTTGTGTGGAGCGCCGGGAATTACTCATGCGCCGAGCAGGACGGCCGGCGTTCTGCTCACTTTCTGCTGAACGCGCGAGTAGTGGAAAACCTGTCAACGAGGCCATTGCCGCGCAAGGTTTCCCGCCAGTAACGTCCCGGGGCGCCCCCTCCCTCCTCGTGCGCATTCGACCTCTGTGAAGGGAAGTCCGCCATGCCCAAGCTCAGAAACGCCTCGGTGCTGGTCGCCGCGACGGCGCTTGCCACGCTGGCGTCCGTGACCCCGTCCTCGGCGGCCACCGAGCTGAACGGCGCCTGGGCGCCGTTCACCCGCTGCCCCGTCGACGATCCCGCCATGCTGGCCGCCGACGGCCGGCAGGACATCGCGATCTGCATCGCCTCCAGCTCGGCCAGTGGCTCCATCAAACTGGGCAACACGCAGGTCCCCACGGGCCGTACCGACCTCCAGGCGGGTGTGCTCACGCACGCGGACGGGACGACCACCGTCGTGTCGCCCGCGGGCGGCGCGCTCGTCGCGGACTCGGCCCAGCTGCCGGGCGGGCTCCTCGGGCTGATGTGCCCCGCGGACGACATCCCCGTCATCAGCGACCTGTGCAGGAAGATCACCGACGCGACCCTCAACCGGGTCGACGCCACCATCGAATCGGTCAACAACCCCAGCGAGTTCCAGCTGCTCGCGGGCGTCGCGCAGGGCAAGCCGATCATCGCCCTCCCCGTCCGCATCAAACTGGAGAACCCGCTCCTCGGCAGCAAGTGCTACATCGGCTCGGCCAAGGACCCGATCGTGCTCAGGCCGCAGAACACGACGGCGCCGGCGGTGAAGACGCAGCGCTTTGACCCCGACGGCACCACGAACGCGACCGGGGTGATGGGCCAGATCAGCGCCCTCGGCGCCACCCAGGGCGACGCGGCGTACACCGCTCCGGGCGCCAACGGGTGCGGGTTGCTCGGCGCGCTGGACTGGGCGGTGAACCTCAAGACGGGACTGCCGGCCGGGTCCGGGACGAACAACGTCGTCCTCAACGACACGTCGACATACGTCGCGGCGTTCGCGAGCCCGGCGTCCGCGGTGCCCAACGAAGGGGCCCTGCTGTCCCAGTACTGGCACGCGGGCGTGAAGTGACGCCGGTGCGGGGTGGGTGTGCGCCGTGCGCTTCATCAGGCGCGGACAAAGCGCCGGGTCGCATTCATCCCGCGCTGACAAGAACAGATGCGCTGTTCGCGACCGGCCGGAAACTTGGTGGAGTGCTATTGCCGGGCGAGGTTACTCGGCCGTAGCGTCAAAACCGCGGCCGCTTGGCTCCAGGTCGACAACCCCCTGCCGACCTGGAGTTCTCACGGGGACAGCTCGGTCCGATTCCTCCTTCCGGATCGGATTCCCCGCGGGTGGGGTCCTGTGAATCCAGCCCCCCGGAGGCACGGGACCCCACCCGATTCCCCTATGCGATTGCTCATCCGATGACAAGGAATTCCCGCCGGTTTGTCAGCCGGTGACAAAGGGCGGACGGGCGGGCGGAATTCGGTGCCGCACTGCTTGTCCCGGCAGTGACAAACCACTTAACGTGCGCCTCCCGGTGCACATGCGGACACGAGTGCCTGCTGGAGGTGACATGGGAATCGAAGTACAGGTCGAGGGCCTCACCAAGTCCTTCGGCAAGCAGCAGATCTGGCAGGACGTCAGCCTCACCCTGCCGGCCGGCGAGGTGAGTGTCATGCTCGGGCCGTCCGGTACCGGCAAGACCGTCTTCCTGAAGTCGTTGATCGGGCTGCTCAAGCCGGATCGTGGCCGGGTCCTGGTCGACGGCGTCGACATGGCCCGCAGTCCCGAACGGGACATCATGGAGGCCCGCAAACTGTTCGGGCTGATGTTCCAGGACGGCGCCCTGTTCGGCTCCATGAACCTCTTCGACAACATCGCGTTCCCGCTGCGCGAGCACACGAAGAAGAAGGAGTCCGAGATCCGTCGCATCGTGATGGAACGGATCGACGTGGTGGGCCTGTTGGGCGCCGAGGGCAAGCTGCCCGGCGAGATCAGCGGCGGTATGCGCAAGCGGGCCGGGCTCGCGCGGGCGCTCGTGCTCGATCCGCAGATCATCCTCTGCGACGAGCCCGACTCCGGGCTCGATCCCGTCCGTACGGCGTTCATCTCGCAGCTCCTCATCGATCTGAACACGCAGATCGACGCGACCATGCTCATCGTCACGCACAACCTCGACATCGCGGCGACCGTGCCGGACAACATGGGGATGCTCTACCTGCACAACCTCGTGACCTTCGGGCCGCGCGAGGTGCTGCTGACGAGCGAGGAGCCCGTGGTGCGACAGTTCCTGACGGCGGATGTGGTCGGGCCGATCGGGATGTCGGAGGAGAAGGATGCGGTGACGCTGGCCGCTGAGGCTTCGGGGGCCGGGGCTTCTGGCTCCGGCTCTGCGGCTTCTGCGCCGCGGGAGCTTGTGCCGCAGCTTCAGCCGTCTCCGGGGCTGGGGGAGCGGGCCGCTGTCGCGCGGCGGCGGGAGCGGGTGTTGAGGCTGCTGCCGACTCTGCCGGAGTCTGCGCAGCGGGCCATTCGGGCCACGCACGGGGTGTCGCCGACGGTTGTCATGCCGCGGGTCGGGGGTGCGGGGTGATGGCGGCTCTGCGCCGTTGCGGGTCGGGTGCCGGTTCGCGGCCGCGGGTCTCGTCGTGGCTGGTCGCGCAGTTCCCCGCGCC
>NZ_WWIA01001062.1 GCF_009870065.1 Streptomyces sp. SID5785
AATGCAGGCGCTGCGCGCCGCATTTCCCCGATGGAGGTAGCGGACGAAGTCCGCATCTCCAGGGGCGCGGGGAACTGCGCGACCAGCCCACCACCGGGCCCGCACCCGGCGATCGACACCGGCTCAGCGGAGCTCAAGCGTGCAGCACTTCACCGACCCGCCCCCCTTCAGGAGCTCCGACAGGTCGACCCCGACCGGCTCGAACCCCCGCCCCCGCAACGCCCCGAACAACCCCACGGCCCCCTGCGGCAGCACCACCCGCAGCCCGTCCGACACCGCGTTGAGTCCGAAGGACACCGCGTCCGCCTCGTCGACCACCAGCGCGTCCGGGAACAGCCGCCGCAGCACCGCCCGGCTCCCCGCGGAGAACGCCGCCGGGTAGTACATGACCTCGTCGGCGGCGTCGTCGAGCACGGCCAGCGCCGTGTCCAGGTGGTAGAAGCGCGGGTCGACGAGGTCGAGCCCGATCACGGGCCGCCCGAAGAACTCCTGCGCCTCCCCGTGCGACAGCGGCGACGCCCGGAAGCCGCGCCCCGCCAGGACGTAGGACGCGGTGACGGCGAAGTCGCCCTCGCCCTCGTTCACATGCACCGGCTCGCACACCTCCGCGTACCCGTGCGCCCGGAACCACTCCAGGTGCGCGAGGGCCTCGGGGCCGCGCTGCGGATGGGCGAAGCGGGCGCCGAGCACCCGCCCCTCCACCACGGTCGCGCCGTTGGCCGCGAACACCATGTCGGGCAGGCCGGGCCGCGGGTCGAGGACCTCGACGGTGTGGCCGAGCGCGCGGTACTTCTCGCGCAGGTCCTCCCACTGGGCGACGGCGAGGGGGACGTCGACGGGTTTCGCCGGGTCCATCCACGGGTTGATCGAGTACGTGACCCGGAAGTGCTCGGGCGGGCACATGAGATAGCGCCGGGGTGTGGCGCACCGTTCCAGAAGCAATGAGGGCTCCTCACGACCGCAGGGTGCTGATGGTGGTGATGTCGCCATGGTGCGGCCGGGGGAGCCCTCAGGGCTGTGAACCGAACGGGTGGTTCGCGGTGGCCCCGTCCCGCGAGCTCCGCCCCTGAGGAGACGGTACGTCTCGCCTCGCCCTACTTGCTACATTCGATCCATGTCAGCGACACCCGCCACGCCCGCGAAGAAGACCGCCCCCGACGCGGCCCGCCGCAGCGAGCGCTCCCGCCGCGCCATCTACGACGCCGCCCTCTCCCTCATCGGGGAGATCGGCTACCCCCGGACCACGATCGAGGGCATCGCCGCCCGCGCCGGCGTCGGCAAGCAGACGATCTACCGCTGGTGGGGCTCGAAGGCCGAGGTCCTGATGGAGGCCTTCATGGACCTCAACGAGCAGAACGCCCGGGCGGCCGCCGAGCAGCACCCCGGCACACCCGTCGGCGCCTCGGGGCTGCCCGACACCGGCGACCTCGCCGCCGACCTGAAGCGCGTGCTGCGCGCCACCGTCGACGAGCTCAAGGACCCCCGCTTCGAGGCGCCCGCCCGCGCCCTGGCCGCCGAGGGGCTGTCCGACCCGGCCTTCGCCGAGAACTTCGTCCGCAAGCTCCTGATGCCCGGCCTCGACCTGTACGCGGCCCGGCTGCGGTCCGCGCAGGAGGCCGGACAGGTGCGCGCCGGCATCGACCCCGAGACCGCCCGCGACCTGTTCGTCTCGCCGATCGCCCAGCGCTGGCTGCAGGGCACCGGCCCGCTGGACCACGCCTACACCGACCGTCTCGTCGAGTACGCCCTGTACGGCATCGCCGCCCGCCCCCGGGACCCCGAGGCCGACTGAGTACGCAGGTCAGCGGGGTTGCGCGGGTGCCTCGGGCACCCCGGAGGGGAAGTGTGGCCACCCGGGGAGCAGGATGGTGGGACCATGGTGGTCCGGGATTCCTCCGGACGCGGGCACGACGGCGATGGTGAGGGGATAGATGGGCGCGGCGCACGACGGCAGCGGACACGGCGGCCTGGGCCGGTTCTCCCGGTGGCTGAAGGCCTCGCGCGGCGGACCCAGACAGGACGCCGTCGACCCGGACCGCGAAGCGCTGCTGCTCGCCGCCGCGGGCGCCGGACTGCCGCTGGCCCCGGCCGCACACCCCGCCGACTACCGCTGTTCGTGCAATCGCATCGGCTGTCCGACTCCGGGCCGGCACCCGCTCTCGTTCGCCTGGCAGACCCAGTCCACGACGGACCCGGCGCAGATCGAGCGCTGGGCCCGGCACCAGCCGCAGGCCAACTTCGTCACCGCGACCGGCATGGTCCACGACGTGCTCGACGTCCCGCTGGAGGCCGGCCGCGAGGCGCTGGAGCGGCTGGTGTCGACCGGCGTCGAGGTCGGCCCCGTCGCCGAGTCCGGCGGGGACCGCATGCTGTTCTTCACGGCGACCCGCGGCACCCCGGAGGACGAGGACGAGTGGTGGCCCTGCGAGCTGGACTGCCACCCCGAGACGATGGACGAGCACCCCGGCATGCGCTGGCACTGCCGCGGTTCCTACGTCCTGGTGCCGCCCGCCCGGCTGCCCGGTGACCGCGCGGTGACCTGGGTGCGCGGCCCGGAGCACCAGCTGCCGGACCCGCTCACCCTCCTCGAGGCCCTCACCGACGCCTGCGCCCGCCACGCGGGCGCCGAACCGGACTACACCTCGGCCTGGCCCTCGGCCTGAACCGGGCCTGAGTCAGGCCCTAGGACCCCTCGGCCGTCGTGATGCCCTGGACGCGGCCCAGGACCCGCACGTCCCCGCCGGAACCCGCGGGGACGAGCGCCGCCTGGTTCGACACGTAGCCGAACGTCGCGGACTGCTTCGGCTCGCCCGTCATCAGCGCCTTCACGCTGGGGTTGATCGCGGGCAGATCGCTGCCCTGCGACGCGGTCTGCTTCTCGTAGCGCCGCGTCGTGAAGAAGACGAGCGCCCCGCCGTCCCGGGTGCGCAGTCCCACCGGCGCGTAGTCGCCCGAGGTGAGCGGCTCGTCGATGTACTGCGTCGCGAGGCCGGGGCGCGACTCGTTCTTCTTGCGGGTCTCGCGCCACACCGAGGTGTACGGGCCGTCGGTGAACCCGTCGCCGCCGTCCTTCAGATAGCCCGTGTACCGCTGCGGCAGCTCGGCCGGCCGCACCGCGAGACCGGAACCGCGGGCGTCCACGGCCTTGCCCCAGCCGTCCGCGCCCACCTCGAACGCGGGCACGTCGTCCTCGGCCACCACCGTCAGGTACGAGACGGCCCAGGGACGCTGCTCCGCGTCGCGGGTGAAGACCAGCAGCCAGCGGGTGTCCGTCCCCTTGTTGGTGTCCGCGTTCGCGACGAACCAGCGCGGCCAGCCCGCCTTCCTGGGCACGGTGTACTGCACGTCGGTGAGCTTCAGCGGCACGTGCTTGGGGTTGCCCTCGGGCGCCAGCGCCCGGCCCGCCTTCAGCTTGGCCGCGTCGATCGCCCCGAGCGGACCCGTCACGTACTTCTCGTCGGCGGACCGCTCGTACGTCCGGTCCGCCTTGTTGTACGCGGTCACGAAGGTGTCGAGGGCCCGTGCGGCCTGTCCCTTCGTGGTCGTCGGGACGAGCTCGAGCTCGCCGTGCACGGTGACGCAGCCGCTCGCCGTGAGGGACACCAGCGCGACCGCGGTGACGGCCGTCACGGCCGGCCGGACGCGCCTGTTCCTGACCTCGCTCATGACCTTGAACTCACCTACCCCTTCCCGGGGCCGAACCCTACCGGGCACGGACCGGCCGTGGCGCCCCCGGCCCCGCCCGGAGCCGGTCAGGCCTCGGCGCGCGCCCGCGGGCGGCGGGAGAGCAGTCCGGGCGGGGCGAAGAACAGCGCGAGCGTGGGCACCAAGTAGACGCACCAGACGATCACTTGCAGCACCGTCGGGTCCGGCTGGAAGTTGAAGACGCCCTTGAGGAGCGTGCCCAGCCAGCCGTCCGGCGCGATCGTGGAGCTGATGTCGAACGCCAGGGTGTTCAGACCGCCGATGAAGTCGGCCTCCTGGAGGTCGTGCACACCGTACGCGAGGACACCCGCGGCCACGACGACCAGCATGCCGCCGGTCCAGGTGAAGAACTTCGCCAGGTTGATGCGCAGGGCGCCCCGGTAGAACAGCCAGCCGAGCACCACCGCCGTGGCGAGGCCGAGCAGCGCGCCGATCACCGGCTCCGTCGTGCCGTCGCTGGTGGCGTGCACCGCCGTCCACACGAACAGCGAGGTCTCCAGGCCCTCCCGGCCCACCGCGAGGAACGCCGTGACGACCAGCGCCGCCGTGCCCATCTGCAGCGCCGCGTCGAGCTTGCCCTGCAGCTCCGTCCTCAGGTGCCGGGCGGTGCGCCGCATCCAGAACACCATCCACGTCACGAGGCCCACGGCGACGATCGACAGCGAACCGCCGAGCGCCTCCTGCGCCTTGAACGTCATCTCCTGCGAGCCGAACTCCAGGGCCGCGCCGAACCCGAAGGCCACCAGCACGGCCACGCCGACGCCGAGCCACACCGGTTTCAGGGCGTCCCTGCGGTCCGTCTTCACCAGGTACGCGATGAGGATGCAGACGATGAGGCTGGCCTCGAGCCCCTCACGCAGGCCGATCAGATAGTTCGCGAACATCGCGTTCAGGCCCCTTCCCCGGTGCCTTCGAAGAGGCCGCGGCCCCACCAGTCCTTGCCGTCCCGCACGCCCGGCGGGATCGCGAACACCGCCGAACCGACGTGCTGCGTGTACTCGTTGAGCGCGTCCGTCGCGAGGCTGCGCTGCACGGGGACGAACCCCGTGCGCACGTCCTTCTGGTACGCGAGGAAGAACAGGCCGGCGTCGAGCCGGCCGAGTCCGTCCGTGCCGTCGGTGAAGGAGTAGCCGCGGCGCAGGATCGTCGCCCCGTGGTTGGAGTCCGGGTGCGCGAGCCGCACGTGCGCGTCCGGCTTCATCGCCTTCAGGAACGGCGGGTCGTGCTCCTTCGCCTTGCCGACGGGGGCGCCGGCCTTCTTGTCACGGCCGAACACGTCCTCCTGCTCCTGCAGCGAGGTGCGGTCCCAGGTCTCGATGTTCATCCGGATCCGGCGCGCGACGAGGTACGAGCCGCCCTCCATCCACGTCGGGTCGCCGACCCACACGTGCCGGTCCAGGCGGTCCGTCTCGGTGCCCGCGATGTTGCGGGTGCCGTCCTTGAAGCCGAACAGGTTGCGCGGCGTCTGCGCCCCCGGCGTCGTCGACGACGTCTTGCCGAAGCCGAGCTGCGACCAGCGCACCGCGACCTTGCCGAAGCCGATCCGGGCCAGGTTGCGGATGGCGTGCACCGCGACCTGCGGGTCGTCGGCGCAGGCCTGCACGCACAGGTCGCCGCCGGAGCGCGCCGCGTCGAGGTTGTCGCCGGGGAACCGGGGGAGGTCGACGAGCGCCTCGGGCCGCCGGTCCGCGATGCCGAGGGCCTTGCCGTGCTTCTCGAACAGCGAGGGCCCGAGACCGAGCGTCAGGGTCAGCCGGGACGGCCGCAGCCCGAGCGCCTCGCCGGTGTCGTCCGGCGGCGCCTCCGGCAGCCCGCCGTACGCTCCGTCGCCGACCGGCCGGCCCGCGCACATCAGTGCGGCGGCCCGCGTCCAGTCCTTGAGCAGCTGCACGAACTCCTCGCGGTCGTCCGTCTTCACGTCGAACGCGGCGAAGTGCAGCCGGTCCTGCACCGGGGTGGCGATGCCCGCCTGGTGCGCGCCGTGGAAGGGCACCGCGCCGCCGGTGTCCGCGGCGGGCTGCAGGGTGTCGTCGCCGGTGCGGCTCAGCGCCACCCCGCCGCCCGCGGCGGCGGCACCGAGCGCGAGCCCGGCCCCGCCGACGGTGAGCAGCGCGCGCCGGGACGGACTCGGGGACGCGGGGGGCGGCGCCGCGGCCGGTTCCTGGTCCGGTTCCGTCACGGCGGCGGCCTCCTCGTGCTTCTCGCTCATCGGGCGGTGCCTACTTGACGACGGCCGCGGCCAGCTTCGACAGCGGCTCCGCGAGCGCGTTGACCGCGTCGGACAGTTCCTTGCGGTCCGCCTTGGCGACCTTGTCGTAGGCGGTGAAGTCGTAGGACTTCTTGTCCGTGCGGTACTTGTCGAGCAGCGTGTCCAGGGCGGCGAACTGGCGGTCGAGTTCCTTGGTCAGCGCCGCGTCGTTCTCCGAGGCGACCGGCTTGAGCAGGTCGTAGGCCTGCTCGGCGCCCTCGACGTTGGCCTTGAAGTCGACCAGGTCGGTGTGCGAGTAGCGCTCCTCCTCGCCGGTGACCTTGCCGGTGGCGACCTCGTCGAGCAGCTCCTTGGCGCCGTTGGCCATCGAGGTCGGGGTGATCTCGGCCTTGCCGACGCGCTGCTGCCAGTCCTTCAGGTCCTTGTCGAGCAGCGTCGCCAGCTCCTTCTCGCGGGAGCCGATCTTCCCGTCCTTCCACAGCGCCTTCTCCAGGCGGTGCCAGCCGGTCCAGTCCGTCTTCGGGTCCTGGCCGTCCTCGAGACCGTCCTCGCGGACGTCGACCTTCGGGTCGATATTGCCGAAGGACTCGGCGACCGGCTCGGTGCGCTCCCAGCCGATGCGGGAGGTGGCGTACGCCTTCTTGGCGGCGTCGACGTCGCCCTCGCGGACGGCGTCCGTGAACGTCTTCACCTTGGGCAGCGTCTCGTCGGCCTGCGCCTGCGCGTACTGGCGGTAGGCGGCGACGGCCTTGTCGAGGCGCGGGTCGCGCTTCGCGGGGGCCTTGCCGCCGGTGGCCTTCACGTCCTTGCGGAAGCCCTTGCCCTTCATGCCGGGGATGCAGGCGATGCGGTAGTCGCCGGTCTTCACCTCGGCGGTGAGGGTGTGCTTGGTGCCGGGGCCGATGTTCTCCCGCTCGGAGACGATGCGGTCGTCGGGGAAGAGGATCTCGACCTCGGTGACCCGGGAGCCCTTGTTCTCGACGGCGAGCTCGACGTGCCCGGCGGGGAAGGAGGTCGCGGAGACCTTGCAGCTTTCGTCCGTCGCGGTCACCTTGATCGCGCCGGAGCCCTCGCCCTTGGCGTCGCTCTTCTCGGTGCAGCCCGTGACGGCGGTCAGGGCGGCCACCGTGGCGACGGCGGTGGCGACGGTGAGTCGGACGGCTCGCATGCGGGCTCCAGGTAGGTACAGGACGTGCACAGCTTCGACTAAGGCGGCCCTAACTTATATGAGGCTTACCTCAGTTCCACCCGTCCGTCCCGTGATTCAGCTCTCATGCGAAGAGGCTGGTCGCGGCCGGGACACGACCGACCCTCGGGCGACCCACGGACGGGTCAAGGGACGGTCAAGGGCGGCGGGCCGCGGCGCTGCGTGGTTCACTGCGGGGCGTGGAGAACGTGGACAGCCTCGACAGCGTGCCCTACGACGTCCTGCGCGTCTTCTGCGCGCCGGACGGCCGGCACGGCAACGAACTGGGCGTCGTGCGCGACGGTTCGGTGCTGCCCGCCCGCGCCGACCGGCAGGCCTTCGCGGGCAAACTCGGCTTCAGCGAGACCGTGTTCGTCGACGACCCGGAGCGCGGCGTCCTCGACATCTACACCCCGACCCTGCGGCTGCCCTTCGCCGGGCACCCCTGCGTCGGCAGCGCCTGGCTGCTCGACGTGCCCGAACTGAGCGTGCCCGCCGGGGTGATCGGCACCCGCCTGGACGGCGAGTTCAGCTGGATCGAGGCGCGCGCCGCGTGGGCCCCGCCGCGCACCCTGCGCCGGTACGCCTCCGCCGCGGAGGTGGACGCGCTGCCGGTGCCGCCCGGCGGGGAGTGGATCTACGCCTGGGCGTGGGAGGACGAGGCCGCGGGCCGGGTCCGCGCGCGGGCCTTCCCCGGCCGCGACGACGGCATCGTGGAGGACGAGGCGACCGGTGCCGCCGCCCTGCTCCTCACGGACGAGCTCGGCCGCGCCCTGAACATCCGCCAGGGCGCGGGCTCGCAGATCCTCACCGCGCCCCAGCCGGACGGCTGGGTGGAGGTCGGCGGCCGGGTCCGCCTCGCCGGCTGACCGGCGACGCGGCTGTCACGCGGCACGGCTGTCAGGCGGCCGAGGAGAACTCGTCGCCCAGCGCCGCGAACACCGCCGTGTTCAGCGCGAACGCCCGCTTGCACTCGGCGATCACGCGCTGCTTCTCCAGGTCGTCCACCGCGATCGCGTCCAGCAGCTCGCGGTAACCGCGCTTGAACGCCGCCGGATTCGTCACCTGCTCGAACACGTAGAACCGCACGCCGTCGCCCTTGCGCGAGAAGCCCCAGGTGCGCTCCGCCTTGTCGCGGATGATCTGCCCGCCCGACAGGTCGCCCAGGTAGCGCGTGTAGTGGTGCGCCACGTAACCGGCGGGCCAGGTCGCGGCGCACTCCGCGACCCGCGCCGCGTACTCCTCCGTCGCCGGCAGGGCGGACGTCGAGGCGCGCCAGTCGGGGCCCCGCAGGTGGGCGAGGTCGCGCTCCAGCTCCGGCAGCCGCAGCAGCTCGGACTGGACGAACGGGCCCGCGACCGGGTCCAGCGCCAGCTTCTCCGCGTCGGCCTCCAGGGCCCGGTACACGAACCACAGCTGCTCCGTGTACCGCGCGTACGCCTCCACCCCGAGGGCTCCGCCCAGCAGGTCACCCATGAACGTCGAGGTCTCCGCCTCGGTGTGCTGCTCGTGCGACGCGGTGCGGATGAGAGTGGAGAACGGGGTGTCCATGGGGGCCTCCGCCGGCGAGTGTGATTAGGTTAGGCTTGCCTAATGTAGCAGCCTTCCCGACATCCTGTCGGTAAAAAACCTACCCTCTTCCGGATCAGCCGAACGTAAGAAGCCGAAGCAAGAGCGCCGGCCCGGGGACGGCCGCCCGCGAACGCGCCAGAGCCCGCCCCCGGTGCCGGGGGCGGGCTCTGCTTCCGTACGGTGCGGCGGACCGCGGGCTCTGGGCTACGGCAGGGTCAGGATCTCCGCGCCCGTGTCCGTGACCACCAGCGTGTGCTCGAACTGGGCCGTCCGCCGGCGGTCCTTCGTCACGACGGTCCACCCGTCGTCCCACATGTCGTAGTCGTGCGTGCCCAGCGTCAGCATCGGCTCGATCGTGAACGTCATGCCGGGCTGGATCACCGTCGTCGCGTGCGGGGAGTCGTAGTGCGGGACGATCAGGCCGCTGTGGAACGAGGAGTTGATGCCGTGCCCCGTGAAGTCCCGCACGACCCCGTACCCGAAGCGCTTGGCGTACGACTCGATGACCCGGCCGATGATGTTGATCTGGCGGCCCGGCTTCACGGCCTTGATCGCCCGGTTCAGGGACTCGCGGGTGCGCTCGACGAGCAGCCGCGACTCCTCGTCCACGTCACCCACCAGGTACGTCGCGTTGTTGTCCCCGTGCACCCCGCCGATGTACGCGGTCACGTCCAGGTTGACGATGTCGCCGTCGCGCAGCACGGTCGAGTCCGGGATGCCGTGGCAGATGACCTCGTTGACGCTCGTGCACAGCGACTTGGGGAAGCCGCGGTAGCCGAGGGTCGAGGGGTAGGCGCCGTGGTCGCACATGTAGGCGTGCGCGATGCGGTCCAGCTCGTCCGTCGTGACGCCGGGGGCGATGGCCTTCGCCGCCTCCTCCATGGCCTGCGCCGCGATCCGCCCGGCGACCCGCATCGCCTCGACGGTCTCCGGGGTCTGCACCTCCGGGCCCTTGTACGGAGTGGGCGCGGGCTTGCCCACGTACTCGGGGCGCCGGATGTTCCCCGGCACGGAGCGGGCCGGGGACAGTTCCCCGGGGACGAGAAGCGACGACTGCGACGGGACTGACATGCCAGCGAGTGTAACGAGCGGCGGTGGGGGACCATGGCTCTGAGCGCCGAGGCGAGACCCCGACGAGAGGAGTGGGCCGTGGCCCTGTTCAAGAAGCGGACCGTCGGAAAACCGGGCGAGTGGTACTACTGCCTGGAGCACCAGAAGGTCGAGGAGGGGCCCGAGTGCCCCGCCAAGGACCGGTTCGGGCCGTACCCCTCCCGTGCGGAGGCCGAGCACGCGATGGAGACGGCCCGCGAGCGGAACCTCGAGTGGGAGGCGGACCCGCGCTGGCACGACCGCTCCGCGGGCCCGGACGACTCGACCGGGGGCCCGTCGTAGCCGACGCGGTCCGGTCCCGCGGCGGCGTCTTCCGTCTCTACGGGGCCGGCACCTGGCGGCGGAGGACGGCGTCCTCGTCGGTCTCGGCGTCGTACGTGAGGATCTTCGGGAGTGCGGCGGCGAGGGCCGCGACCGACAGGACGCAGGCCGCGCCGCCCGACCAGATCGCCGTCCGGGTGCCCGTCCAGCCCGCCGCCGCACCCGCCCGCAACTGGCCCAGCTGCGGGCCGACGCTGTAGGACAGCACCTCGATGCCGGCGAGGCGGCCGCGCAGGGCGTCGGGGATGGTCTGGTTCCAGATCGTCGAGCGGCCCAGGCCGCTCACCATGTCGCCCGCACCGGCCACCGCCAGGCACCCGAGCACCAGCCACACGTTCGTGCACAGGCCCGCCGCGGCGATCGCCAGCCCCCACCCGGCGGCCCCGCCCACCACGAGCAGCCCGTGCCGGCGCACCCGGGACGTCCAGCCGCTGGTCAGCGAGCACAGCAGCGAGCCGACCGCGCCCGCCGCGTACATCAGGCCGAGTGCCCACGGCGCGTCCAGGTCGTCCGCGAGGAACGGGAAGATCGTGTTCGGGAACGCGAAGAACATCGCCGCCATGTCCACCGCGTACGTGCCGAGCAGCACCGGCCGCGACCACGCGTAGGCCGCCCCCTCGGCGAGCCCCCGCAGTGACGGCTTCACCGCGTCGTGCGCGGCCGGCGCCGGGGCCAGCCGCCGGCACAGCAGCACCGAGACGGCGAACCCGGTGATCGTCACGGCGTAAGCGGTCGCGTGCCCCGCGTACGCGACGACGACCCCGGCCAGCGCGGGCCCCGCGATCGCGCCCGCGTTCCAGCGCAGCGCGTTGAGCGCCGCGGCGGCGGTCAGCTGGTCGTGCGGCACGATCCGGGCGATCAGCGAGTCCAGCGCCGGACGTTGCAGACCCGCGAGCCCCGAGACGCCGGCCGCGACGAGGTACAGCGGCCACAGCAGGGGGCTCGGCAGCAGCGCGTTCACGAACAGCACGACCGCCAGGCCGCCGAGCGCGGCCTCCGTCCACAGGATCACCCGGCGCCGGTCCACCGCGTCCGCCAGCGCGCCCCCGTACAGGCCGCACACCACGAGCGGCACCAGCTCCACGGCGCCCATCGCCCCCACCGCGAGCGGCGAGTCCGTCAGGTCCTTGATCTGGAGCGGCAGCGCGACCATCGCCATGAAGCTGCCGAAGTACGTCACCAGCCCCTGCGTCCACAGCAGACGGAAGTCCCGGACCGTGCGCCACGGCGTCAGATCGGGCAGCAGGGCGGAGCGCTTCCGGGAGCGCGGGGGTTTCGAGGACACGAGCACTCATGCTCGGCGCGGCCCGCCCCGACGGCAACGCATTTGTTTCCGCCGCCCGGGCTGCCCGGGCCGCCCGCACCGGGTCACCAGCGGGCCGGCGGTGGCGCCGTCAGATGGTCGGCCAGCCGGGAGAGACGGTCCCGGAAGCCCCGGCGGGAACGGGGCGCCGGCAGCGCGTTCTCCCCGGCTGCCGCGCTCACCAGGTGCTGCACCGTGTCCAGATCGAGATCCGTGTCGCCGGGCACGGTCAGCGCGTCGTGCGCCATGGCCCGCAGCTCCCTGCCGCCCGCCGTGTCCGCGTCCAGCGCGAGGACCGTCGCACCGGCCCGGCGCGCGTCGTGCACCCGCTCGAGCAGCGGCGCGCCCGCCTCGTCCGGCGTCACCACCAGCAGCGTCTCCCCGCGCCGCGCCGCCTCCAGCCGGCCGAGCCCGACCGCCAGGTGCGCCGGGTCGTCGGGCCGCGCCGCGTGCCGCACCAGCGTCGGCGACAGCTCCGGGGTGCCGGACCAGGCCGCCTCGTCGACCAGATGCGCGGCCAGGTGCCACGGCTCGTGATCGGGGGTGCCGACCAGGAGCAGCCCGCCGCCGTGCGCCGACACCGAGGAGCGCAGCGCCCCGGCGAAGCGGCGGGTGGCGGCGGGCCACCCCGTCCCGGCGAGGACCTCGCGCAGCAGGGCTACTCGTACGGCGTCCATGGGGCCGCATGGTGCCCCAATCGGCAGGCCCGTAGGGCCCGTTCGGCTCAGGACCGCCCGTACGGGTCGGGTCCCGCCCGGTGCGGCCGCCCTCCCGCCGCGCGCCTACGCCTGAGTAAGGTCGCTCCATGACTACCAGTGACAGCGCACAGACCGAGGCCCCCGCGAAAGCCCCCGCGAAGGATCCGTGGGACCTGCCCGACGTGTCCGGGCTCGTCGTCGGCGTGCTCGGCGGCACCGGCCCGCAGGGCAAGGGCCTCGCCTACCGCTTCGCCCGCGCCGGGCAGAAGGTGATCCTCGGCTCCCGCGCCGCCGAGCGCGCACAGGCCGCCGCCGTGGAGCTCGGCGCGGACCTGGGCATCGAGGGCGCCGACAACGCCGAGTGCGCCCGGCGCAGCGACATCGTCATCGTCGCCGTGCCGTGGGACGGCCACGGTGCGACGCTCGAGACGCTGCGCGAGGAGCTCGCGGGCAAGCTCGTGATCGACTGCGTCAACCCGCTCGGCTTCGACAAGAAGGGCGCGTACGCGCTGAGGCCCGAGGAGGGCAGCGCGGCGGAGCAGGCCGCGGCGCTGCTGCCGGACTCCCGCGTCACGGCCGCCTTCCACCACCTGTCCGCCGTGCTGCTCGCCGACCCGGAGACGGAGGAGATCGACACCGACGTGATGGTGCTCGGCGAGTCCCGCGCGGACACCGACCTCGTCCAGGCGCTCACCGCCCGGGTCCCCGGGATGCGCGGCGTCTTCGCGGGCCGGCTGCGCAACGCCCACCAGGTCGAGTCGCTCGTCGCGAACCTGATCTCGGTCAACCGCCGCTACAAGGCGCACGCGGGCCTGCGCATCACAGACGTATAACCACACGCCCGTACGTTCAGGGCGCGTACGGGCCGCAGCGGGGCATGGGGGACACTGGTCGGCGAACCACCGCCGTGCCGTATTGGAGCCGACCCCCATGCCCCGCATCGCACTCTTCGCCCTCGTCGTCTGCCTCCTCGCGGTCGTGGCCGCGGTGGTGTCCTTCGTCGAAGGCAGCTTCCTGGGCATCGTGTGGGTGCTGATCGCGGGCATCACGTCGAACATGACGTGGTTCTACGTCCGCAAGGCGCGCATGGAGAAGGCGGCCTCGCGCCCCTCCGGGAGCGCCTGACCGGGACCGCGCCCTTCCGGGCCCGCCCTACTGCGGCACGGTGACCGTCCGGATCTCCGGGGTGCCCTTCCAGAACTCGTAGAACGCCCGGCCCCAGTACCGGTCCCACTCGGTCACACCCAGCCAGTTCAGCACGTGGTCGACCACGTCGAAGAACCACTGGTTCACCTCCGGGATCCAGAGCACGGCGAACACCGCGAGCAGGCCGAACGGGGCGAACGGCTCGACCTGCCGCCTGATCCGGTACGACAGCCAGGGCTCGATCACCCCGTACCCGTCCAGGCCCGGGACCGGCAGGAAGTTCAGGATCGCCGCCGTCACCTGGAGCAGCGCCAGGAAACCCAGCGCGTACCGGAACGTCTCGGGCACGCCGTCGAGCCCGTCCAGCCAGAACGGGGCCGTGCAGACCACCGCGAACAGCACGTTGGTCAGCGGGCCCGCCGCCGAGATCAGGCTGTGCTTCCACCGGCCGTGGATGCGGCCCCGCTCGATGTAGACCGCGCCGCCGGGCAGGCCGATGCCGCCCATGATCACGAACAGCACGGGCAGCACGATGCTCAGCAGCGCGTGCGTGTACTTCAGCGGATCGAGGGTGAGATACCCCTTCGAGCGCACCGACAGATCGCCGCTGTGCAGCGCGGTGCGCGCGTGCGCGTACTCGTGCAGACACAGCGAGACGACCCAGGCGCCCGTCACGAAGAGGAAGACCGCGACGCCCGGGGCCGCCGCGAAGTCCGTCCACACCGCCCAGCCCGCCACGGCCGTCACCGCGGCGATCCCGAGGAAGACGGGGCTGATCCTGCTGTCGCCGCGGCGTCGTGCGGTGGCGCTGCTCATGGGCTGGAACTCCCGGGGTCGCAGAAGGTGGTCCGTGACGTGACCGAACGTACCCGGCCTGCCGGTGGAACGGTCACGCCCGCGCGTGGGTTCCGGCCGCACCGGCCCGCAGCGGCCGGCCGGCGAGGGCCCGCAGCCGCGCTCACACACCGCCGTCCCGCTCGTCCGGCGGAGCGGGGACAATGGGCCCGTGCGCTATCGCCTTCTCGGCACCACCCAGGTACTCCGCGACGACGGCTCGGCCGTCCCCGTCGGCGGGGCGCGGCTGCGCGCCCTGCTCACCGTGCTCGCGCTGCGGCCCGGCCGGACCGTCCCCGCCGCCCTGCTCGTCGACGAGGTGTGGGGCGACGAGCCGCCCGCCGACGCGAGCGGCGCGCTCCAGGCCCTCGTCGGCCGGCTGCGGCGGGCCGTCGGGGCCGGCGTGATCGACTCCGCCGAGGGCGGCTACCGGCTCGCGGCGACCGCCGACGACATCGACCTGTTCCGCTTCGAGCGGTTCACCGCCGACGGGGTCCGCGCCCTGGCCGACGGCAACCCGGCCAAGGCGGCCGACCTGCTCGAGGACGCGCTCGCCCTGTGGCAGGGGCCCGCGCTCGCCGACCTGCCCGACCGCACCGCCGAGGCGGCCCGCTGGGACGCCCGCCGCCTCGACGCGAGCCGCACCCGGCTCGCGGCGCTCCTCGCGCTCGGCCGGGCCGGGACCGCGCTGCCCGAGCTGACCGCCCTCGGCGACGCCCACCCGTTCGACGAGCCCCTCCAGGTGCTGAAGCTGCGCGCCCTGCGGGACACCGGCCGCGCCGCCGAGG